>CBINGV010000241.1:0-5742 GCA_966250255.1 uncultured Flavobacteriales bacterium
GTTGAAACCGTAGCGGGAGATGAAAAAATAAATAAAGCCGCTGAAGAGCAGGATCAGGCAGAAAAAAACACCCGCCAGCATCAGGGCTATTTTGGAGCGGATTTTCATTCTTCTTCCCGTAATACATAACCCATCCCGATCTGCGTATGGATCAGTCTCGCTTTATCGTTCTGGTCCAGCTTCTTCCGGAGGTAGTTGACATACACATCAACGACATTGGTTCCCATATCGAAGTTAACGCCCCACACTTCCTCGAGGATTTCCATGCGGGAAAGCACCTTTTTGGGATGAACGAGGAACATCCGCAGCAAGCGGTATTCGGTAGAGGTCAGCGAAATCGCCTCGCCGCCCCGTGTCACGGTTTTTTCTTCGTCGTTCATCACCAGGTCGGCAAAACTGTAGATGGAGCCCGCCGGCGTTTCCTTGATCTCGGCCCGGCGGAGCAGGGAACGGATACGCGCCAGGAACTCAATGAATTTAAAGGGTTTCACGAGGTAATCGTCCGCCCCGGTGTTCAGTCCGAGCGCCACATTTTCAGCCGTTCCGAGCGCGGTCAGCATGAGAATGGGCACATTGCTTTTTTCACGGATGCGGGAGCATACTTCGAGCCCGCTGATGGTCGGGAGCATGATGTCGAGCACAACCAGGTCAAACTGGCCGCGGAAAAAAAGATCAATGCCCGCGCGGCCTTCCATGGCGGTTTCCACATGGAAATTCTCTTCCATCAGTCCTTTTTTGACAAAAGAACATACGTGGGCGTCGTCTTCTATGAGTAAAATGCGTTTCAAACTACTACTACGTTTGGAGCTTGCCCAAAAATAAGGATTTTTTGTTTTAGGAAGGAACGAAGTGGCACTACGTTTTTTGAAACAGAGCTTAATCGGTTTGACCTTTTAGTCTGCGAAATCTCGAAGGAATGCAATTTACACGCAATATTTGATTTAAAAAATTAAATCAGAACACTAAACTTATCGATTTTTACAAAAAACATTCACCCAATGAAAATATCAGTCGTTTTTCTTTTTTTTATTATTTGTGTTAAATCTACCGGGGTTTATGGCGGGATTGGAACAAATTACATCACTACCGTTGAACGTGATGCTTTAATGAATGATTTTTTGAGCGAAGATGAAAGGATTCAAAAGATTAAGTCAATCATAAACTCATATAAAAACACGGAAATCTCAAACAAATTTTTATTTGACAAATATGCTGAGACTTCGCTCCTGATTTGCATGGATTCAGAATCAGGAAATGAAAAAGCCCTGAATAACCTGATTTGGATCATGGAGAGATGTGATAAAAAAGATAAGGATGAAATGCAATTATTTTTAAGCGCTACCTTACAAACAAGTTTTTTACTTAATTCACAGCAAGCATACGAATTATCCCTGAAATATTGTTACCAAGGCATTGACCTGATTAAAAAAAATAAAATTTACGATTATACTTGGATTGAAGATTATTATAATTGCGCTGGGATAAATTACATAGCTCAAGTTAATTACAAGGACGGGAACAAAGCACTTTTACAGGCCTTGGAATATGTCGAACCTACAGATTTTTATTTTAAATCAGCCCTTGAACATAACATTGCGCAGTCATACAGTGGTATGAAGAACTTTAAAAAAGCATTGGAGCACGAGGAAAAAGCATGCCAGCATTACCTGAAAGCACAAGATCTTGATAAGAATTCCAAGCCACCGTCATTTTATGCCTTATTAGTTAGCGGTAAATCCCGATTCGCTTATGAAAGCGGAAAGTTTGACGAAGCCAAAAAGAACGCCCTGGAAGCCGAAAAGTTTTTTGAAATAAATGGCTGGGTAGATTTTGGCGCTGAAGACTGTTTACAAACTTTGGTTAAAATTGCCATTCGTGAAAAGGATGCTGCTAGGATAAAGCAAAATATGGACCGCTTGGAATCGGCCGCAAACATATTGAAGGCCAATAAGAAAAAATATTATAAAATACTTAACGAAACGTATCATATACTGGGAGACAAAAACAAGGAACTCACATTTTTAAAACTGGAATATTCGGAGTATAAGAAAGAAAATGAAAAAACCATAAAAACGCTTCAAAAATTTAATTCCAACCTGCAAAAACATAAAATTAACACACTCATTTCCAAGCAAAGACTAGAGGCAAATACGTATCGCCTAAAAATGACTTTCACTATCCTGATCATTGTTTTTATATCCCTTACCTGCCTGATAGTTGTTTATATTTTGTTTACGAAGGCAAAAAACAGACAAAAATTATTAGAGCAGCAAAAGATCCTGACGGAAATCGAACGAAATAACGATGCAATGAAAGCCAAGCTTATTGAAAGCGAGCTCAATGAAAAAAGACTGATTTCTGCCAGATTAGCTTCCCATGTCAAGCTGAAGCATTTGATAGAGGTTACTTTTCTTAAAAAAATCAAGGAACTAAAGAGAAGTTCTCCGGAAAAAGCCGAGAGTATCATATCCGAACTTCAAATTAACATGATGAATTTGATTCAAATGGACCAAAACCTGGAACAGGTCAACCAGGTGGAGGATATCCACATTCAATTTAAACAGGCATTAAAAAAGATACATCCCAACTTGATTGACAATGAGCTGCAATTTTGTGTTTATCTCCTGTTAAATCTCAGCTCAAAGGAGATTAGTGCAATTACCAACCAAACAGTCGGAGCGGTAAGGGTATACAAGAATAATATAAAAAATAAAGTAAACCTGCACCCTAAGGATGATTTACTGTCTTATCTTAACGAAATCACTAAATCTAACGAAAAACCCTAAAAACATACCTGGTTTCCAGATGTTTAAAAATAAAAACTAACTTATTTGGCCTATATTTTTGCTGAAAACTAACCTTAGCTAACGCTAGTTTGGATGGGAGAGACTTACCATCGCCATACATTTGCCAGAAATAAACCATTTAAATTTTTTAGGCAAATGAAATTTCTCTTTTCCCTTGCTGCCTGTTTGTCAGCAGCGACCTTTTTTGCCCAAGAACTGGGAGATACCAAATCTATACTTGTGAAGGTCACCAATCTCAATGATGAAATGGCCGAAAAAATTGATAGTACGATGAGGCTAAAACCAGGCATTGTATTAATCCGGTCTGATTACCGGCAGCAAATGATATTCGCCAAATATGACTCAGGTGAAATTACAATTGAACAGTTAATTGCCCTTCTGCAAGGGTTAAATTGTCAAACTACCTGCTATGTCAGCGGTAATGAAAGTAATCCATTCCCGATCCAGGAGTTCAGAAAAACTTGCAATTAAATTCCTTGTTATGAAAAACGCACTAAACCTTAGTTTTCTTCTCTTTAACTTAGCTGTTTTCGGACAAACTTCTGATTGTGATAACACAGCTGCCGGCCAAATTACCCCAAAGAGCACCTGTCAAATGCAAGCAATGAATTCCAGCAACAATACAGATTACTGGAACTCAGCCGGTACAAATGGATCTTGTAATGAAACCGACCACGATGATGTATGGATGTGGTTTACGGCAATCGGCAATACCGCAACTGTTACGTATGATGCAACGACAACAACAGAAGACCCGATATTGACCGTTTTTTCCGGGGCCTGTTCCACAGCCATGACACCGCTTACGTGTATTAACAGTACTGGAAATGGGGGCCAGGAAACGGTAACTTTTCCAACGACAGTAGGTCAGACATTACGGATCAGGGTACAGGCGAGGAATTCCAACAACACGATGAACGGAACGGTTTGCGTGCAAAATACGACCGTTGTGACCACCCCTACAGGCACCCCGGTAACTGCGCCGGATTGCAATGTTGCAATTCCCGTTTGTACCAATATCAATTTTCAGATTGATCCGAATGGAAATGGGGCTGTTGATGAATTACCTTATGAAACGACCTGTAATCCCGCAGTAAACCCAACAGATCCCATTTTTGGAACATGTATGTCTTCCGGGGAAATGGAACCAACATGGCTGCTTGTTACAATTTCAACAACCGGCAAGCTGGAGTTTGTATTCGGTGGAAACAACACGCAAGCCGGTTTTTACGATTGGGGAATGTGGTTATATAACTCCAGCACCTGTGATAATTTAAGAGCGAATACCTGTTCACAAGCTCCGGTCAGGTGCAATTGGAACGGCGATGATGATGGAGGGACAGGATTAATGGATGTACTCCCACCTGACGGATATAGCGGCAATTACGAACCTGGATTAAATGTCACAGCCGGCCAGCAATACGTAATTTGCTTTTCTAACTATAGCGGTGCTGTTACGTCTGTTCCCTTGCAATTTATGGCAGGGCCCGGGAACGCTGGCGTACAATGTCCCGTAGCACTTCCAATCGTTTTTGAAGCATTTGAAGCAGAAATAATGGACAATGAAGCTGCAAGGATAGATTGGACCATAAGCGGTGGAGTTGCTAAAAGTAATATGAATCTTGAAAAATCACACAATGGTATTGATTGGACTTCAATTCAAAATTACGCAGGAATAAACCTTACAGAAACAAGTCAGTTTTCTCATGTAGACAAAAGTTTAAAGCCGGGAACAAATTATTACAGAATTGGGCTGACGGATTATGACGGAAGTACCCGTTACAGTAAAATTGAGGCAATACAATTCGCGCCAACCAAATTGAATGTTTACCCGAATCCTGCGAATAGTAGCATGACCTTAACGCTAAAGGACATTGCCAGTTATTCATTTAAAATTATTGACGTTTACGGCCGGGAACAACAGATCTTATTTGATGTGATTGATAACAACACGATTATGATGAACACATCACATCTGGGAAAGGGAATTTATTTCCTCAAATATGGAAACTCCCAAGGTGAATCCGAAGTGAAAATTGAAATCAATAGATAAGGTTATGCTAAAAGTTAAGTCTTTTCTATCGGTCCATAATTTCAAATTTAAGTTCTGTTAATTAAAGCATCATTAAATACAAAATATAAATGTCTTGGAAGGAAAGATAGGGTGAAGGTCAATAGAATAATAGTTTGTTAGGTGATAGAGTAGAGTCCCTTTGCCCGTCTTTTCTTCCTTTATTAAAGTAATATCCTATTGGTAAGGGGGAACATAATAATTTTTTAAAGTTAGGTTTTTTTTCATGGTGTCTCCCTTACCTTTTTTTAACATAAAAAATGAAAAAATTAGTTTTAGTTACCATCCTGGTTATAAACCAATACACTTTTGGTCAATTAACGGTAGATAGTTTGCAAACGATTCAACAATTAGTCCAAAACAGCTTGATCGGCCAAGGGGTCCAGGTTACAAATATAACATATAATGGCAGTCCTCTTGCTATTGGTGGGTTTAATGGCAGTAATTCAAATCTTGGCTTTAATAGCGGGATCATTTTAGCTTCCGGAAACATTTCAACAGCCATCGGCCCGAATGACAATGAATCAGCAGGCGAAACAGAAGTGAATGGTCCAAGCGACCCGGATATTGATCAAATCATAGACCCATTATCAAGCTTTGATGCCGCTATTTTGGAGTTTGATTTCGTACCAAATTCAGATACAATAAGGTTTAATTATGTATTTGCTTCCGAAGAATATTTGGAATATGTCGATGAAGGGTATAGTGACGTTTTCGGTTTCTTTATCAGCGGACCCGGAATATCCGGACCATATAGTAATAACTCAAAAAATATTGCTTTAATTCCGGGAACAAATACATCGGTCACAATTGACAATATTAATGACAATACCAATAGTCAATTTTATTTCAATAACGAGATCC
>CBINGV010000242.1:0-5736 GCA_966250255.1 uncultured Flavobacteriales bacterium
CCAGTTATACCAAGGGTCTCCGGATCATTTGATGGTTGCAAAGTTTCTATTATAGCAAGGGCATCAAATAAAGCCATCTGTTCTGATGGATCCTTTGATTTATATTTACATAAGGCCTTTTGCTGGACAAAATAAACTTCGCTTTCAATGATTTTGTTTGCTTTTTCCCAATATTTAAAGGCTTCTGTAAAATTACTTTCAGTCATTAGATATTTAGCTTTCTCTACAATAGCGAAAATATGTTTTTCTTTATCAGCTAATTCAGAGATTATGCTTTTAAATTCATTTTTATCTAATGTGGGAGGTTGTAATGTACTAAAATATTCATAAAGGGGGCTGTCTGTTTGCTGAGTTGTTGAAATAGAATCGATTAAATTACTTAAGTCCTTTACACATCTAGCCGCTTCATCACTCCCTATATCTTCGCCTAAATGTGTATATTTAAATGTTCTAGTATGATCTAAATCAAAGGGTACACGCCCTTCCTTTTCTTTTATTACAATTGTTGAAAAAGGCTTAACAGCATGACGAATTCCTAATTCATAAATAGCGTTAGGATTAAATGTTGAAATATCGGCTATTACTAAATCAGATTGAATCAATAATGCATACATACTTCGATCAATAATTCCGCTATCTTGAATTTCGTCGGCTCTTACACATTCATATCCCGATTTAAGAACAGCAGGTTGTATTATATTTTTATATGTCTTATCTAAATCTAGCGTTCTACTATAGCCTGTGGAATGGTCTGTTTTTTTTCCAAAGCCCATTATTACGAAACAGATTTTCTTTGTCATAAATAATTTTCCCCAAACCTACACCAAAAACCAACACCAAACAATCCCCTTTTCCGGGGTAATTTAGGGTGATTTTTATTGAATTTTGCGGAAAATGTGTTTTTGGAACGAAAGGTCACGTAATTTTTTGGAACGCAAAGAGCGCTAAGTTCACGCAAAGAGCGCTGAGGTTTTATTTAATACTTTGCGAGCTCTGCGGATACTTTGCAGCCTTTGCGATACAGAGTATTCCCACTAACGTTTAGGAGGTGTGATTTCCAGTACGCGGCCTTTCGTCAGCGTGGCATAGATTTTCCCCTTATCGCCCGCCAGTGCAAAGCTGTTTTCGTGGTTGAGGACATACCAGTGCAGGCCCTTGTCCAGTGAAAAATCGATGCCGTTGGTGCCGCAGGCGTACCAAATGCCATCCAGTTCCGTTACGGAAGATTTGTAGCCGGAAGTCGTTTTGTGCGGAGCAAGCCAGTTCAGGCCGCCGTCGGTCGTGATGAAGCAATTTTGTGTGGTGTCGTTTGGCTCCAGGTAATTGCCGCCCACGGCGATCCCGGTGGAAGCATCGGAAAAATGCACCGAAAAGGGGCCGGAGGCTTCGGAGGACAAAAAAGGCAGCTGCACCGACATCCAGCTTTGGCCAAAGTCGGTTGTTTTGAAAAAGCGCGCCGTTTTACCACCCGAAACGAAGATAAAAGTCGAATCGCTGATGACCTGCACATTCGATCCGCTGGCCGCAAAGCCGGCCTCGCCCGCTTCGGCGTCGAGTACCTGGGAATTGCAGGGCGTCCAGGTTTTTCCATAATCCGAAGTAAGGGCCACCATCAAACGGCCTTCGAGCGGGTCGCCCATCACAATGCCGGAACCATTGGCGTTGATGTCGAGGCCATCCAGGAAGGTGCGCCGTGGAAAAGGGTCGATGCGCTGCTCCACGAGGCCTTTCGACAGCAGCAGGCAGCTCTGTTCATCGGATTGCAGCGCCACGAAATAATCTTCCGAAATCACATGGATATCGCGCAGCTCGGGCAGCTCGAGCTGGCTCAGCTGCTTGTAGCTGTTTTTGCCCAGGTCGTATTGGTACACCAGCCCGCTGTTGTTCGCCGTATAAACAAACCCGTCTTTGACGGCAATTCCCCGTGCATGCAGCGAATCGGGGCCGTATTGCAGGGTTTTGAAGCCGGTTTTTTCCTTAAATTTCGCCGGTGTGGGCAGGGAAGCGCAGGAAGCCAGCAGGGCAAAGATCGGGGAGAGGAAGAAAAGCTGTTTCATCATAGTTTATCGGCTTTTTGCCAGATGCGGGTGTTTAAGTTCAGGTCTTCGACGATCCCGGCCATCAGGCTCACGTATTCGAAATATTTTTTCAAAGATACGGGATCGATCAGAGAAGTTTCCACCGCAGGCTCAAAAAGATTTTCCGCCAGCGGCAAAGCCAGGTAAATCCGGTTGTCCCGAAAGGAAAGCGAAATTGCAATGCCCGATTTTTTCCGGAAATCCACGATGCGGGCCATCAGTGCGGTTGAAAGGATGTAGCGGGCTTCCACCTGGTCTTTGCCATACACGGCGAAATAAGACTCAAATTCCGGGTCTTCCAGCTTGATCAGCTGATCCCTGGAACTATTCATTTTTTGGAAGAACTGCCCGATTCCCTGGTAGTCTTTTCCGTAATGGTCGGGCACAACGACGGTGAGGGTATTGAATTCCTTATTGAAATCCGCCATAAAAAAGAGGCCTTTGAACAGGGTCGTCTGGTTTTTACCGCTGTTGACCAAGCTATTGATTTCTGCAAATTTGATCCGCGTTTTCCCAATCGTTCCCCGAACGCTGTCTTCGGAGCGGTAGGAGCTGGGTTCCTGCGTAAAAATCGAACTCCGGACGAAGGATCGTTCATCAATATTTCCCTGGGCATTGAAATGCAGGTTTTCATCCACGAATTTCACCAGTTCCGTGATCACTTCCCGTTTAAACCGGCTGACGAAGATCTCCAGGGTTTTGGAAAAATAGACCCGGTAGATCCAGAAACAGAGCATCACATAAGCGAAAACAAGCCAGGCAACCAGTTTCAGGTTATTCGATAGGTTAAAACCGGTATTCGACAAAAGAACAATTAAAGCCATGGGGGGCAAAACGGCAATACAGGCAATGGTGCTGATGATGCTGCGTTTTTTCCGGACCACTTCCGTTCGCTCGTTTTCCATCGCCTCCAAACGGGGAAGCAAGGTCGCTTTGTAAAATGTTTCGAATTCTTCGGCTGTTTTCATTTCGTGTGTTTTTCAGTGAGTGATTGGTTTGGGATCAGGCTTCGCTTTTCCGGTAACGGGCGTTAAATGAAGCGCGCTGCTGTTCGCGGAGCAGCTCCAGGTTTTCGGGCAGCTCGCGTTTCCAGCGTTTGTGTGACCATACCCATTGTTCGGGATGGCGCAGGATTTCGGCTTCGAGCAGGCGCGTGTGCTTTTCGGTGATCTCGCCCCAGCTGCATTGCTGCGGGTCTTTGGTGACCAGTTCCAGCTCGATTTCGTAATAACCGCGTTTTACCTTGCGTGTGGCAAAAAATACCACGGCCTGCCCATGGTCATGGGCGAGCATTTCGCAGCCGAACTGTACGGCCGTCATACGCCCCAGGAAAGGCATCCAAAAGGATTTGAGCGAGTTGCCCGGGCTTTGGTCGCCCAGCACAAGCGTGGCGAGCGGCTGATCGTGTTTTTGCTGAAAAAAGCCGCGGATGCTCTTCGAATGCTCGATGATCATGCCATTGCGGCGGCGGCGCTCGTTGATTTTTTTGTCCCAGAACTTGCTCGACATCGGCATCCCGATCCCCACGGCCTGCTGTGGAAACAAAAGGTTTTGCGAAGTGATCAGCCACTCCCAGTTGTTGAAATGCCCGGAAACAAGCAGCACGTTTTTGCCTTCGCGGTACAGCTCGTCCATCAATTCGGGGTTGCGTACCCGCATGCGGCGGCGCAGCTCTTTTTCGGAAATGCCAAGGTTTTTGATGCCTTCGGCCAGGATGTCGGTAAAATGCCGGTAAAAACGGTGCAGCAGCTTGCGGATTTCCGCTTCGCTTTTTTCCGGGAAGCACTTCTGCAGGTTGTCCACGATGACTTTTTTGCGGTAGGGATACACGAAACGCAGCAGGAAATACAGCAGGTTCGAAATCCCGTAGATCATCCACATCGGGAGGTACGAAAGCGGTACAACGAACAGGTAATATGCAACGAAGGCCATGGATGCAAAAATAGTTAATTATGAATAATGAATAAAACAGTTTCCTCCCTTGAGGGAGGATTTAAGGAGGGTGATTTCCGAAATCACATTTGTCACCCCTCTCAATCTCCCCTCAAGGGGGAGAAGCCGCAAGCGATTCATCATTCATCGTCCAAAAAAACGCCATTTGCTTTTGAGGGCCGTTGAGCGGAAATGATCGAGCAGCTCCGTTACGTCCTGCTGGCCGAGTTTCTTCAGGAATTTGTAGGTTCCCTTGCCGATTTTGTAATCGAATTCGTCTTCAAAAATGGGGGTGACGCCCAGGAAATGGACTTGTTTTCCATCCACATCCAGCGGTTTGAGGTATTCTTCCAGGAAAAGCGGGTCGCTGAGGAAAAAATACATTTGTTTCATCTTTTCCGAAATCGGGCCGAGCGGCTTCGAAAAAGGGATCGTGTGCCCGGCGCCAAACCAGCTTTGCTTTTCAATGACGTGTTTCTGCAGGCGGAACAAGGCGTCGAACACCCAGTTCATTTCCGGGTTGTTGCGGTCGTCCAGGTCCCAGTAGCTCGGCAGGCAAAAATAGAGCTCGTTGTGCTCCTTCCCGGTAAAGCGTTCCAGCACCGGCATGCGGTAATCGCTGAGTCCCTGGGTCATCAGGATTCTCACCTGGGAACGGGCCTGCACTTCGATCAGCAAAAAAGAATAAGCCGAAAGCTCCGGGTTGGCCCGCGATTCAAACCGGGTTTCACTTACATTTCCTGCGCCGAAACGCAGCTCGAGGGCTTGATATAATGCACTCATGGGATCAGTTTTTCGAGTAAGCTCCAGAATTCCGCGTCCGACATCGTGGCGCCCTGTTCCAGGAGTTGATGGATTTCGGCTTCCCGCCCGTTTTTGTAGGGGCGCACGCTCTTAAAAAAAGAAAGGTCCTTGCTGTGCTTCACCAGGGTTTCATGGATCTTTTCCGGTGTGGAAAGATCGGCTTTCCCGGCGGTTTCGACCTGCAACACCCGCAGCTGGATTTCATCGGGCGCAAAATGGAACACGAAGCAGCTTTCGGCATCGCGTTTTTCGAGAAAACGGATTTTTTCATAAACCGTCTGCAGGACATTGTCGCTGAACAGGCCGACCAGTTCCAGGGCTTTGTCCGGGTTTTCGCGGTTCAGCTGTTCCCATTCTTCCTTATACACCTGGTTCACCACCAGAAATTGCTTGAATTCTTCTTCGAGGTGCCGGAGCTCCCCGTCGCTTAAATATCTGTATTTGGGCACTAGTTTAATTCGTTATTTATTTTAAGAAATTTAATAAAGATTTCAAAAATTAATTCCCCGGCATAAACACGCCGCCGGAGCCTTCGATCACCTGGAGGCCGTATTCGAATTTTTTCTCGACCACAACCTTGCCTTTTTTGTCGTAAATCTTCATTTTTCCGTGCTTGAGGCCTTCTTTGTAATCCACTTCGGAAATGATCACGCCTTTGCGGTCAAACTCCTTGGATTTGCCATCCAGCTGGCCTTTTTTATAGCTTTGGGTATTGGCCGTGATTTTGGCTCCCGGGTAATAGGCCGTCCAAACGCCCTCTTTTTCCCCGTTTTTGTAATCGCCTTCTGCCGTTTTCTTAAAATCCTTGTCGGAATAGGATTCGGAATGGCCGTTTTTCACGCTTTCATACACGTAATGTCCCTTGTAATTGCCGTCGTGCTTCAGCTTGGACTTTTTCTTGATCACTTTGTAGGTCACGATG
>CBINGV010000243.1:0-5695 GCA_966250255.1 uncultured Flavobacteriales bacterium
GATCGAATTGATTGTTTGATTTCTAATGTGATAATATGTTAATGAGTTAATGTGCTAATTCTTTTCTCATCCGTATTAGCACATTAGCATATTAAAGTATTAGCATATTATTTACGATTGATTTCCGTATCCAGGATAAGCGAAGCCTCACTGATCTTGTCAATCAGAACAGCGTGTACACGAAGCTTTTTACCGGTTTGAAGCGCTTTCTGACTGAGTCCGAAATAGATTTTTTGGTTTACGGCGCTTTTTGACACACCGTCTTCGAAATAGGCCTGCAGGATGTTTTCTTCTTTCAGGATAACTTCATCGTTTTCGTTTTTAACCTCCACCATCAAGCAGGGGAAAATAACGCCGTTTTCTTCTTTAAACCCGTCGAGCCCTTCCATGATGAAATAAAGCAGGTCGTCGCTATCGTATTGATTATCGCTCACTACGCGCTGGTTTTTCTCCGAAAAGATGTAGATTTCGTCGTAGGTGATCGTTTTATTTTTGATGGAAAGGTTGTCGTTGGATTTGGTACTGAAATCAAAATCAACGTGCATTTTTCCGCTGCCCTTTTTGTCCCAGAAATCCAGCTTGGCGGTGACAATTTCATTGGTTTTGATCGGTCGCGCGGCCAGGATAGTTGCCGTGAGAGTAACCGGATCGAGGCTCACGGGATCTTCATTGGCATACATATCTTCATAAAACAGCAAGGTATCGCCGGCTTTATTCTGAACCAGCAGTTTTAATCCGGGATAAATTTTCCCGTTCTGGCGGGTAAAGCCTTCCACGTTTTTAAAATGCAGCCCGATTTCATCCCCGTAATCAAAAGCCTTGAGTTCTGATTTTTTGCCATTGACTTCAATTGCAACTCCCTGGTAACTGATCCCTTCGCTTTTCACCCGGATTTGCGAGCCGGATTCGGGATCAATTTTCGCTTCGTATTGACAGGCAGCCAGTAACAAGGCAAACCCCAGGAAAAAGGACAGTTTTTTCATTAGCTAAAGATATTTGTCTAAAAGTAGGAAAATTCACCGGATGGGAGCAACTCTTTTTTAGATTACTTTTGGAGAAAATTTCAAAACATGAATTTCGAAGCGTACCGCGAACTTTTCGACACGATTTTAAGCGGAAAGGAACAAGCGTCCCCCTACAACGATCCGGCCTACCTCCAATACACCGAATTGAACCGGAGCCGCATGAACCGCTGGCTCAAGCAAGGGCAGCTGCTTCCCTCCCTGGTAGAATTCCTTGAAAAAAACGATCAGCCGCAACAGTGGGTCCTGATCACCGAGCCCTGGTGCGGCGATGCCGCACATTCGGTTCCTTTCCTTGCCCGCCTGGCGCAAATCAGCCCTTTGGTGAAACTGGAAATCCAGCTGCGGGATTCGGGTTCGGAGATTGACCGGTACCTGACGAATGGCGGACGGGCCATCCCCTACCTCATCATCCGCGATCCGGAGGGAAAGGACCTCGCTACCTGGGGACCACGTCCCAAAGCCTGCCAGGACTTGTTTCACCGCCTGAAAACCGAAGAAGTGGCTTCCGATGAACGCAAAATTCAAATCCAGAACTGGTACAACGAAGACAAAGGACAGAGCCTGCAGCGGGAGCTTTATGAGTTACTCCCTTAAGAGTTGACAAATTGAGCCCCTCTATACTCACACTCAAACTCAAACTTATAGGCCTTTAAACTTTGCATCTTTAACTTCGCGTAAATCTTCGCGCCCTCCGCAAACCCTTTTCGCACCTTGCGTCACAAAAAAAGAGCGGACTTCTGATCCACTCTCTCATATATCATTTCACTAAGCAACTACTAACTTAGCAACTCAATAACTCATACTACTTGTTCCCTTTCGCGTAATCCGCGAGGAATTTCTCCAGGCCGATATCCGTCAGCGGGTGCTTGGCGAGGGCCATAATTGCGCTCAGCGGGCCGGTCATCACATCAGCACCGATTTGGGCGCATTCGATGATGTGGATCGGGTGACGAATGGAAGCCGCCAGGATTTCGGTTTCGAAGCCGTAATTATCAAAAATCAGGCGGATTTGGGCAATCAGGTCGGTTCCATTGGTGGAAACATCGTCCAGGCGGCCAACAAAAGGAGAAATATACGTTGCTCCCGCTTTGGCTGCCAATAAGGCCTGACCGGAAGAGAAAATCAGCGTACAGTTCGTGCGGATGCCTTTCGAGGAAAAATATTTAATCGCTTTGATTCCTGCAGGGATCATCGGGATCTTTACCACAATATTCGGGTGAAGCTCAGCCAGCATCTCGCCTTCCCGCACCATGCCGTCAAAATCGGTGGAGATCACTTCAGCGCTCACGTCCCCGTCCACAATGTTGCAAATGTCCACGTAATGTTTCAGAATGTTGTCGTGACCGGTAATGCCTTCCTTAGCCATCAGCGAAGGGTTAGTCGTTACGCCGTCGAGGATCCCGAGGTCGTTGGCTTCTTTAATTTCCTGTAAATTGGCTGTATCGATAAAAAATTTCATCCTGTGAATCTTTAAGTTTGTACAATAAAAAAAGGGTAAGCTACTTTTATCGCACCGCTCAACCTCATACCTTTGCTACGTTCCCGTCCTGGAGGAGTCTGAAGGAGCTGGTCGTAAAAGACTTACCCCGTACAAAATTACGAAGTTTTTTAAATATATCAAGCGAAAGCAGCATTTTTGCTGAATTTATTTGTAATTTTGTAGGGAAATAGATCAATGGTACTCTTTTTAAGCGACATAGCCGGTTCTGAGGTTTTATTAATCCTTGCTTTCATCCTGATATTTTTCGGTTCCAAGAGCATTCCGGGGATTGCCCGTACCTTTGGCCGTACCATCCGCCAGATCAAAGATGCTTCACAGGATTTGCAGGACGAAATCCGTAAATCGACCCAGGACATGAAGGGCGACCTGAACCTGACCGGTATCATGCGTGAAACCGTGCAGGATATCGAACAGCCTTTTGAAGAGTATGCCAATGACCTGGACGAATCCATCAAGTTTGAGCCGAATAACCGTGGCAACAACTATTTCGTTCAGAAGCAGCTGGAAGATCAGCAAAAGGACCAAAAATCCGTCCCGCTTGATCAGCAGCACCTCGAGGAATGACCACCATCCACCATCATGAAATACACGTTTTTACTGGTTCTGCTTTTGCTCCCGGTATGTTTGTATGCCCAGTTCAGGCAGAAAAAACAAACTTATGGCTCCACAGCAATTGAGCTGACCCAAAACCTGAATTCCGATTCGGCTAAAATCCGGGCGATCTATACCTGGGTCACATCCAACATCAATTACGATTACCGTTCGTTTATGAGCGGGGAACCCTACCGTTACCAATCCGCCGAGCTTGTTTTTTACCGGAGAAGGACAACCTGCACCGGTTTTACCAACCTGATGGTAGCCATGCTGGACACCATCGGCATCCCGGCTTTCGAGATCGAGGGCTACACACGCGACATGACGCTCGGGCTGAACAATCCCTTTTACAATGCCGATCACAGCTGGGTGGCTTTTCGCTGCGACGGAAGCTGGTATGCCTGCGACCCCACCTGGGACAGCGGACAAATCGGTTTCCTGCCCGACATCCAGGAGCGGGAAACCTGGATCCAGGCTATTTTGAATAAGATCCGGCGCTGGCGTTTCTGGCGGATTTTCTGGTCTAAAAAACGAAAGGCCGAAGCCGAGAAGAAAGCCACAAAGCCCCAACAAAAAATTACCCGCCTGATCAGTTTCCGGATTGGTTTTGTGCAAGACCCGCGTTCGGATTATTTTTTCCAGAAACCGGAAGTCATGGCGAAAGACCACCTGCCTTCCCTCGGACACTGGCAAATGCAAACGGCCCCGGTTTCGGTACCCGAATTCCAGGATTCCCTTTACCTGATGAGCGATACCATATATAAGCGGACAGGAAGGCTGAATTACAACAGCCTCAATGAAATTTATTATGGCCTGAATTACCAGGAACGGAAGCTGTACCTCGCCGATTCGCTTTTCCGCTTTAATCCTGATAATTTTGGTGATAAGGGCAATCACCTCTATGCCTACCTGGTTTTTGAAAATGCGACCAGGGCCAAATCGCCTGAAATGCGCGACAGCCTGCTGCCTGTGTGTGATTCGGTCAATATGAACGTTAACCGGGCATTGAAGGACCTCAAAGCCTACAACATGCAGAAAAAAGCTTCGCTGAAGCGGGATTTCATGCAGGAAAACGTGTCGGACAAGAACAAGCAAAAAAGCCTGACTTACATGCAAAACCTCCTGCTCCGGGTGGAAACGGTTTACACCAAGGGCATCCAGAACGAATCCACGAAGGGTGCCAAAAAAATTCAAGATTACCAGCGGCGTACCGCTTATTTCAGTGACAGCATCCAACATCCGGGCCAACTGAAAATTGCCGATTCGCTTTACTGGAAAGATAAAATCCCCAATTACCAAAAACGGCTCGACAGCATCCGGCAGGTCCAAAGCTCGCTGTTCTGGATCAGTGATTCCCTCAGCGCCCGCATTATGCGCCATTTTGAAGGGACAATCAGGCAATACGAACAGTCTTTGACGGATGTCCGCAATATCAGCATGGTATACGAAAAACGGATCCGGTGGAATGACTCCGTCCTGGAAAAACAATTTCTCCTGGTCACAAAGACCATAAGGGATTCGGTATTGCCTTATTTTAAACCCACCGCCTCCATGCAGGCGCTCATTGCTTTACAGCAGGAAATTGCGGGCCTCAGCCAGAGTCCCGGCTTCAAAGACACGAAGCAAAACAAGCAGCTGCTCAACTATTTCAACAAGGAGCTGAACCTCCTGTTCCAGCGGGAGTACGAACTGATGGAAGAACGCCTGGGCGATGCCTCAGCGATGCAGGGCTTTATCAAATACACCCTTTCACCGCTTGTGCCGGTTTTTAAAAGTGCCTTGATGAACCTCTCGATGACCAAGAAAAAACGCCAGAAATACATGTATGATTACCTGCACATGAAAGTCAATCGGGTGGTCAAGCTTTATTCCTACGACCTTAGGAATACCAAAACCATCCGGAGCCTGCTGAAGCAGATCAAAGATCCGAAGTAAACGGAGCTTGAGTGTGCGGGATTAGAGTCCGTACTTTTTACTGTATTTTTTAAACAAATCGGATTGGGTATTGTCCAGTTCCACAAAAGCGCCATCCACTAAGATCAGGCTCACGCTGTTGGTTTTCATATCCAGGGCGCTGCCTTTGGACACGAAGAGGGTCGCTTGTTTGCCCACTTCCACGGAACCGTAATTTTTATCAATCCCCAGGATTTCGCAGGTACTGAGGGAAATCGCACGAACCGCCTGTTCGTCCGGCAGGCCGTGGGCCATCGCCGTTCCCGCCAGGAAAGGCAGGTTGCGGGCATTCATCGCTTCCATGTCGCCTTCATTCTGGAGACAGAATTTCACCTGTCCCTTGTAGAGCAAAGCCGGCAGCTGGTAAGGCAGATCCACCGGGTCGTCTTCGTTTTGCGGCAAACTGTGTACACGCGGCAGCATGACCGGGATTTTGGAGTCGCGCAGGCGCTCCGTAATCAGGTAGGCATCATAACCGCCCACGATCACCGGGAACTGGATATTGAGGGCGCGTGAAAATTCGATGATGTCCAGCAACTGCTGTACTTCGTTGGCATGAATGTACAGGCGTTTTGTACCCGTAAAAAGTTCCTGCATCGCAGCATAGCGCACTTCAGGCGTA
>CBINGV010000244.1:0-5664 GCA_966250255.1 uncultured Flavobacteriales bacterium
TTTACCCAGTTCTGGAACATCCCGACTGCTTACAACCCGGCTAATTCGGGGCTTTTCTACAAACACCAGGCAGGGATTAATTACCGGGACCATTGGGTGGGAGTCAACGGGGCGCCAATGACCCTGATGCTTACTTATAATACGAAGCTCGCCAAATACAAAAGCGGCATCGGCTTCAATTACGAATACGAAACCGTAGGGGCGTACAAAAAACACCAGTTTGCCCTGAATTACAGCTATCACCTGGATTTGGGAAATGAAAAAACCCTGGCCTTTGGCGCATCCGCTGCTTTGACTCAACTTAATTTTACGCCCGGCTATTTTACAGAGTTTACGCCGGGAGATGGCCTTGCTTTTCTGGCCAACTTTGGAATCGCTTATAAAACCAAAAGATTGACCCTGGGTTTGAGTTCCACACAAATAAACGAGCCGCGAATAGAGGAAGCCTATTTTAAATTTTCCAGGCACTATTATTTTACAGCAGCTTACGATATCAAGCTATCTGATCATTTTATGCTCAAACCGCAGCTTTTGTTCCGGACGGATGCCGTTTTCCTGTCAACCGACATCAATTTGCTCGCATACTATAAAAAACAATACTGGCTTGGAATTACCTGCAGGAACTTGGATGAGTTTTGCTTCCTGGCGGGAGTAGACTGGAAAGAAAAATTCAGGGTCGGTTATAGTTATGATTTACCGCTCAGCAAACTCTCGTCGATCTCTAGTGGATCACATGAAATTGTGCTGGGATTTATGCTCAAATAAAATAGAATTATCAGAAATCCATCCCGATTTTATAACTTCGCTTGGTACATACGATAAAACGCAAAACTGATATGAAACTTTCACCGGCAGCAGAAAAGATCTATGCCCAAATCAATCGCACGGGCACCAAATTAGGCGATTTACGGGCAATTGCAAAGGAGATCAAAAAGGACCACGCTTTGGCCATGGAGCTTTGGTCTACCGCTGAATTTTTGCCGCGGCAGCTGGCGATCCTGGTCATGGACCCCAGGCAGCTCTCCCAAGAATTAATTGAGCGCTTCGACCGGGAGATCCAAAGCCACGCAGCAGAGGAAAAGCTTCAGCTGATCGATTGGCTGCTGGCGAACCAGTTTTCCAAAGACAAGAAAACAATTGCCCTGATGCAGTCCTGGAAAAACAGCCCTTCCACCTTGCTCCGGAGAACCTTCTGGTATTACCAGGGCCGCTTGCGCTGGGTGGGGCAAACACCTCCTCCCGATACGGAAGAATTACTTGCTGTCATTGAAAAAGAGCTGGCGGGTGAACAGGCGGATGTGCAATGGGCGATGAATTTTACCGCGGCGCAGATCGGTATTTTCCAGCCTGAGTTCCGTTCCAGGTGTATCGCCTTGGGAGAAAAAACCGGCCTTTACCGGGATGATGTTGTGCCAAGAGGCTGTACGCCCAATTATTTGCCCGAATTAATCGCGATCCAGGTCGCCAAGCAAAAAAAGTAAGTTTTCCGCAAAAAACAGGGGCCACAATTACTTGCAGCCCCTTACCTACCTCATCTAAGAAAACAACTACGGTTTAGTTGTAAGCTTTTAAAATTTTATTTCCAACCGCCACCCAGCGCCCGGTAAATGTTGATGCGGGCCTGGAATTGCTGTTTTTTGGTTTCAATCAGCTCGAAGCGGGATTCCACCACGTCGCGCTGGGTCATCAATACTTCCATGTAATCGGCGCGCGCCGAAGCAAAGAGATCGTTTGATACCTTGATCGCCTCCGTGAGGGAATTCACCTGCTGATTTTTCAACTGGTAAGCCTGCTGCAGGTTGTTGATTTTATTCAGCTGATTGCTCACTTCAACTACGGCGTTCAAAACCGTACGCTCATAGTTAAAAACGGCCTGCACCTGTTTTGCTCCGGCATTGTTGTACTGCGCTTTGATCGCATTCCGGTTGATCACCGGCCCGACCAGGTCGCCCGCCAGTGAAAACAGGATCGATTCCGGCCGGATAATGTAAGTCGGCTTAAAGGCATTCAATCCCACGCCGCCTTTCAGGCCAAGCGAAGGATAAAAATTGGCTTTGGCCACATCTACATCAAGCTTAGCGGCTTCGAGCTCCAGTTCAGCCTGTTTGACATCGGTACGCAAATCCAGCAGTTGCGACGGAATTCCCGTTTGCGCGCCTTCGGCAATCTGCACGTCAAAGGTTGATGGGTTGCGCTCCACCTTTTGCGGGAAACGCCCCACCAGGAAATTGATCCGGTTTTCCGTTTCGGTGATCTGCTGCCGGATCGCGTAACGCAAACTTTTGGTGTAATACACTTCAGCTTCGAACTTCCGGACGGCAAGCTCGGTTACCCGCGCCGAGCTTTTTTCCAGGCGCACAATTTTGAGGGCATTTTCTTGGATTTCGATGTTCTGGTCCAGGATGTCCAGCTGCTTGTCGAGCGCTTCCAGCTCAAAATAAGAATCGGCGATCTCGGCAACGAGCTGCGTAATCATAAAATTCCGGCCTTCGACACTCGCCAGGTAGCGCTTGGCAGCCGCTTTTCGGGCATTGCGCAATTTGCCCCAGATATCGACTTCCCAACGGGCGAAAGCGCCCAGCTGGAAATCCGGCACCAGCTCCGGGATTGCTTTTCCAGGCTCCATTTCGGTAGTCGCCTCCATTGCTCCGTGCGTGGTGTAGCGGCCCACCTTATCGGCCCCGGCCCCGGCTTTCACATCCAAAAACGGGAGGTATTCCCCCTTTTTGGCCATGATTTCGTTGTTGGCAATCGCCAGTTCCATCAGGGTGATATTCAGTTCCTGGTTGTTCACCAACGCCGAATCGATCAGTTTCGTCAGGCAGGTATCTTTAAAATATTCCTTCCAGCTCAGGCTGCCGATAGTGGTCGAATCCTGCGAAGCGCCGGCATAAGAAGGCGGAACGGATTTGTCGGCATCGCGCACCAGCACCGTCGATTTGCAGGAAATGAGGATGACCAGCAGCAATCCCATCACTGCCGGCCATTTGAATGCATATTTAATCATTGTGTACAAAATCTTCTGTTAAGGGATTATCTTCTTCGTCGCGGATCAGTTTCCGGCCATCGGCAATGCTTGCAAAAATGTAGTACAGCCCCGGAACGATGATCACCCCGAAAATGGTTCCGAGGAGCATCCCCCCGAGCGCCGATCCACCGATGGTTTTATTGCCCAGTGCCCCGGCCCCATGCGCCATCACCAAAGGAATCAAACCGGCAATGAAAGCAAAGGAAGTCATCAGGATCGGGCGGAAACGCACTTTGGCGCCTTCAATCGCCGCTTCGAGGATCGTGGCGCCGTGGTTGTGTTTCTGCACGGCGAATTCGACAATCAAAACGGCATTTTTACCAAGTAGTCCGACGAGCATCACCAAACCTACCTGTGCATAAATGTCGTTCGCAAGCCCCATCCCTTTGATCAGCAGGAAGGACCCGAAAACCCCGGCAGGCAGCGAGAATACTACCGCCAGCGGAATGATGAAACTTTCATATTGGGCAGCCAGTACGAAATAAACGAAGGCCAAAACGATGATGAAAATGTAAATCGCTTCGTTTCCTCGGCGCACTTCATCATAGGACAAGGCGGCCCAGTCGATGTCATAGCCGCGCGGCAGCGTTCTTTCGGCCACTTCCTGCACCGCTTTGATCGCCTCACCACTACTGTAACCCGGCGCAGCTCCTCCGCGGATCGCAGCCGTATTGTACATGTTGAAGCGGTTGATCTCGTTGGCGCCCTGTTTTTTCTTGATTTTCATGAAGGCCGAGAAAGGTACCATTTCCCCTTTGTCGTTTTTCACCCACATGTTAAGCACGTCCTCCGGCAATTTCCGGAAATCCGGGTCTGACTGGACGAAGACTTTGAAAAAGCGCTGGTATTTGATGAAACCCAGCTCGTAGGTACTTCCTACGAAAATGGACAGCGTGTTCATCGCGTTCCCGATCGAAACGCCTTTCTGCATCGCCGCTTCGTTGTCGATTTCGATTTCGTATTGCGGGTAATTGGCGCTAAAAAAGGTGAAAAGCCCGGTAAGTTCCTTGCGTTTCTTCAGCTCAGCCAGGAAATCGTTGGTTACCGTCTCGAGCTGCTTGTAATCCCCGCTGTTCGTTTTATCGAGCAATTGCAGGGCGAAACCACCTGCTGCACCATAACCCGGAACGGCCGGCGGATCAAAAAATTCGATCGTGGCCCCGGGAATTTTTTTGGCTTTCTTTTCCAGCTCTTCGATCACTTCACCTACGGTGTGTTCCCTTTCATCCCAGGGCTTTAAGTTGATCAGGCAGGTACCGGCATTTGAACCGCGTCCTTCGGTCAACACCTCGTAACCTGCAATGGATGAAACGGATTTTACGCCTTCCACCCCAAGAATGATGTCTTTCAGCTGCTGCGAAATGTCGTTGGTACGTTCCAGCGTTGATCCCGGCGGTGTTTGTACAATCGCGTATACCATTCCCTGGTCTTCACCCGGGATAAAGCCCGAAGGCAAACTGCTGGACACAAAATAAATCCCCAGGCCGAAGGCCAGCCACAAAGCGCCCGTAATCCAGCGGCGGTGTGCGATGACTTTGAGTACGCCCACATAGCGGTTCGTCAGCTTATCAAAGCCCCGGTTAAAACTATCCAATCCCCGGTTGAGGAGGTTGCGCTTACGCGGCTGTCCGTGGGTATTTTTCAGGATCATGGCACAGAGCACCGGGGTTAGTGTTAAGGCCACCAAACCGGAGAGCACAATGGAACTGGCCATCGTAATCGAAAACTGGCGGTAGAACACACCCACCGGCCCGCTCATAAAGGCTACCGGAACAAACACAGCGGTCATCAGGAGGGTAATCGCAATTACCGCCCCACTGATTTCACCCAATACCAGTTTTACGGCCGCATAAGGCGACACATGCTCTTCGGCCATTTTCGCATGCACCGCCTCGACGACGACAATCGCGTCATCGACCACAATCCCGATCGCCAGCACCAGGGCGAAAAGCGTGATCATGTTGATGGTCAAACCAAAGAGCTGCATGAAAATAAAGGCCCCGATGAGTGAGATTGGTACAGCCAGGGTCGGAATCAGCGTGGAGCGCCAGTCTCCCAGGAAAATAAACACGACAAGCGCTACGAGAATAAAAGCATCCCGCAAGGTGTGCACCACGTTTTCGGTTGAAGCATCGAGGAACTTGGAAACGTCGTAGCTGATCTCGTAATCCATGCCCGGAGGAAAGGATTTTTTGAGCTCATCCAGCTCGTTTTTCACATCGGTAATAACTTCGCTCGCATTACTTCCGTAAGTTTGTTTCAGGACAATTGCCGCGGAAGGATGCTCGTTGAGGTTGGAGTAAATATCGTAATACTCACTTCCAAGGCTCACGGTAGCAATGTCCTTCAGCCGCAGGATTTCCCCTTCGGGATTGGCCCGGATGATGACATCTTCGTATTGTTTCGGCTCATTGTAGCGGTCGTTGTAGGCCAGTACGTATTCCAGGGCTTCGGAACGGCTTCCGTCACCCCGGCCGATACGCCCCGGTTTCCCAATGATACTTTGCTCGGAAAGAGCTTCCATCACCTCGTCCGGTGATACCTTGTAGGCCCGCATACGCTCCGGATTGAGCCAAACGCGCATCGCATACTGGCGGCTCCCCAGGATTTTCGCCTGCCCGATCCCCTTGATCCGC
>CBINGV010000245.1:0-5639 GCA_966250255.1 uncultured Flavobacteriales bacterium
GTTATCTCCTCCGGTGCTAACGTTCCTTTTGCCGACCCGGAAATTTTCTTCGGTGCGATTGCCGAGCACGCGGACGCCCAGCTTTCCGTGATCCCGGACTTTATCTCCAATTGCGGCATGGCACGTGTTTTTGCCTACCTCATGAGCAGCAACCTGAAAACACTCACGGACGAAGGCATTTTTGCAGACACCAGCGAAACCATCAAAAACGCTCTGTTGAAGACCCACGCACAAAACCCGTCGAAGACCAATATTGCCAAAACAGCTTTTGAAATTGCCTTGAGCCAGCTTGTATAAAATTGAGAATGAAGAATTGAAAATGGAGAATTGTTTTTCATTTTCAATTTTCCATTCTCCTTAGGCTTACTCCAAATTTCAGAATCCGATTATCCCTGCGTTAACGCGGGGCCTTCGAAAGCTCCGCTTTCTCTTATCAAGATTCCTTTGTTGATTACTCTGTAACCCCTGTAAAATTAAGCGTTATGCAATTCCTTAATTTTACGGTGCATTTTAGTCTTTGCCGTAAACCGCGAAGCAGACAGAAGTGCGCCAAAAAAAAAATCGCGATGGAAACTTTTGTTGTTGCCGTATTTATCCTGGGTTATGCTGCCATCACCATGGAGCACCGCCTGAAAATCGATAAGCTGATCCCGGCTTTGCTGATGATGGCCCTGGCCTGGGCGGTAATCGCGTTGGGTATGGATTCTTTCCACAGCTGGTTTGACCCGCATCACGGTAAATTGCAGTCCATAGCCGGCTTTGGTCACGAAAAACGACTGGAGTTGCTGGAAAGTACCCTGCTGCACCACTTTGGAAAAACGGCCGAAATACTGATTTTCCTGCTGGGAGCGATGGTTATCGTAGAAATGATTGACCAGTTTGACGGCTTCGGAATCATCAAAAAGGCCATTCGTACCCGCAAAAAGCGGAGCTTACTCTGGATCGTTTCGCTGCTCGCCTTTGTTTTATCAGCGGTGATTGACAACCTGACGGCCACCATTGTACTCCTGACGATCCTCCGGAAGATTATACCGGACCAAAAAGACCGGATCTGGTTTTGCGGCTTTGTCATTATTTCAGCAAATGCCGGCGGTGCCTGGACACCAATCGGCGATGTGACCACCACCATGCTCTGGATGGCAGGTAAAGTCAGTACGGCAAAACTGGCAACCCTGCTTATTCTTCCGTCACTGATCAATATGCTTGTGCCCCTGCTGATCAGCTTCTTTTTACCGGCTTTCAGAGGCAATTTCACACGGGACGAGAAGACCGAAACCCCGAAACCTTACGCCAGGCTGATGTTCTGGCTGGGCTTGCTGCTTGTTATTTTTGTACCGGTTTTCAAAACCGTGACGCATTTGCCGCCTTACATCGGCATGATGCTTTCGCTGGCGATTTTTGCGCTCGTAGCGGAATTCCTGAGTCAAAAGAGCTTTTCGCTCACGCAGCTTCCTGGACAGGAAGAGGACAGCAGCGTTACCTTCCGTTCGCTTAAGCAGATTGAAATGCCTTCGATTTTGTTTTTCCTGGGAATCCTGATGACGGTTGCCGCCATGGAAAGCCTGGGCCTGATCTACAACTTCGGGCAAACAGTCAACGCCAATGTGCCGCAAAACCTCTTCATTACCTTGCTGGGGATCAGCTCGGCCGTGATTGACAATGTGCCGCTTGTTGCCGCCTCGATGGGCATGTTTCACCAGGCGCCCGACAGCAGTATCTGGCACTTCATCGCCTATGCCGCCGGAACGGGCGGAAGCCTTTTGATCATTGGCTCTGCCGCCGGAGTGGTTGCCATGGGCATGGAAAAAATTTCTTTTTTCTGGTACCTGCGTCACATGACACTTCCCGCTGCTTTGGGCTATTTTGCCGGAACAGGCGTTCTAATCCTCCTGCTGAACTGGCAGGCACCCAGGCCGGAACCACGTCCCACACATAACAAAACGCTGTGGAAAACTATCTCCAAACAGCCTGAATGCAGGGAATTATCCGCGTATTTTTACACTCATAAATAATATTTGAAAATGAAAAAACACATCAAATTTACAGTTGCAGCAATCGCACTTGGTGCCTTCGGTACTTACATGCTGGCCCAGGATAGTGTCCAACCTGCAACTGGTTCTGCAAAAAAAATTGTTGGAGTGGAGGAAATTTCCGCTTTTGATTTCCTCATCAAAGGGGGTGTTTTTCTCATCCCGATTGCCCTGCTTTTGTTTTACACGATTTTCCTCGCAGTAGAGAAATACCTGTACATCCGCAGAACGGCAAAACACGACAAAAACCTCCTGATCGATATTCGCACAAGTCTTAACTCGGGGAACCTGGACAATGCGCTGACGATTGTTTCCCGGGACAAAACGGCTTTCGGAAACATTGTGAAAGAAGGGATTATGACGATCGGCCGCCCGGTTTCCGAAATCGAGTCGAACATGGAGAAGGTGACGAATATTGAAATTGCCAAAATGGAGCGCAACCTCGGCCATTTGGGACTGATTGCGGGTATCGCGCCAACGCTCGGGTTTATCGGTACGATTTCCGGGGTAATCAAAATTTTCTACAGCATTTCCATCACGGAAAACGTAAGTATCGGTAACATTTCCGCCGGTTTGTACGAAAAGATGATTTCCAGTGGGTCCGGTCTGATCGTTGGTATCGTTGCCTTTGCGGTGTACCACATCCTCAACGCGATCATCGATAATTTTGCCCTGAACGCGCAGAAAGTGAACCTTGATTTTGTAAACATCATTCAACGACCAGGCCATGGCGATCAAACGAAATAAACGCTTTCATGCCGAAGTAGCTACCTCGGCCCTGAGCGACATCATGTTCTTTTTGCTCTTGTTCTTCCTCATCATTTCGACGCTGGCAAACCCGAATGTGATCAAGATGGACCTACCGAAGGCGGAAACACCGGACAAGACCCCGCAACAGCACTTGAGCTTGTCGGTTACGAAAGAAAAAAAATTCTTCCTCGACAAGGAAGAAGTGCCTTACGACCAGCTTGAACAGCAGCTTGTAGCCAAAACGACACAAATGGGTGACAAAACGGTTGTTGTGCGCATCCCTTTCGATATGGAGGTGCAAAACCTGATCGACGTACTTGAGATCGGGATAAAAAACGATTTGAAGTTCGTAATTGCAACAAAAGCGAATTAATTCCGTAAGAATACTTCAAAGGTTTGAAAAATGCCTGTGAACTGTAACCAGGCATACTTTTTGGACTTATATCAAAAAACTAAAAGACATGAATGCAATAAACAGCCTGGAACTCAAAGACAAGAAAGTTGGATTTATTTCTTCTGCGGCATTTTTGTTACTCTTATGCCTGGGCTTATACATTTACACCTTAAAGCCATACAGGGAACCAAAAGAAGTTATTCAAGCCGAGGTTTTCATGGAAATCCCGCTTGAGGCCTATACTGAAATCCCACCCAAAGGTACAAAAATCGGCGGCGGTGGCGGCGGAACACCGAGTAATGCCCCGGTAGACAACCCGAAGCCGCAAACGGAAAAAATCATCACGAATTCAAACGGCGAAGTCAAAACGACTTCCGGCCAGTCCAACAACCAGAATACGAACAATTCGGAGAATACTTCCACGAGCGTGCGCAAGGCGGAAAACCCATTCGGTGACGGCGGCGACGGCGGAGGAAAAGGCGGAGGACGCGGAAAAGGAACCGGCTTTGGCCGCGATGAAGGTACCGGAAGCGGTTCCGGCGGCGGAAACGGCGATGCGAACAAACCACGGATCCGTTTGAACGACCCGAACGACGATAACATTTCTTCCAACCAATCCTGTAAAGTATGCCTGAAGTTGTCCATCAATGCGGAAGGCGATGTGGTACGTGCGGAAAACACCTCCAAAACCACAACAACGGATCAAAAGGTAATTAACCAGGTTATTTCAAACGTAAAAAACCAGGTAAGGTATAACAAAAAAGAAGGGGCTTCCCTCGAACAGGTTTTCCTGACAGTCAATATTTCAGCGAAGTAATAATGACTTACGCAGAGTCTGTCGACTGGCTTTTTGCGCAATTTCCCGCCTATCAGAAAATCGGTGTTTCGGCTTACAAACCCGACCTCGATAATGTACTGGCGCTCTGCGATTATTACCGGGTTGATTATTCCAGGTTAAAGTTTATCCATATTGCCGGCACCAACGGAAAAGGCTCGGCTGCCAATTATCTGGCTTCCATCTTACAGGAAAACGGCCTTAAAACGGGCTTATTCACTTCGCCGCACATCCTGGACTTCCGCGAGCGAATCCGCGTCAACGGGAACATGATCCCGGAAGAGCAGGTGATTGCTTTTTGCGAGCTGGTTCGCCAGTCTGATTTTTCGGTCCAGCCTTCCTTTTTTGAAATTACCTGGATATTGGCCCTACGGCATTTTTTGGCTGAAAATTGTGAGATCTGCGTGATCGAAACCGGCCTGGGCGGTCGCCTGGATGCAACGAACATTATTACTCCGTTGTTAAGCTATATCAGCAATATCGGCCTGGACCACACGTCCATCCTGGGCGACAGTCTTGAAAAAATTGCGGCTGAAAAGGCCGGGATCATCAAAATGGGCGTCCCGGTACTCATTGGCGAATACAACCCAAAAACGCAGCCTGTATTTGAAGAAAAAGCACAAAAAATGGATGCTCCATTATTCTGGAGCGACGATTTTCATTTTGAACAGTATGTTTTCCCGGAAGGAACTTACCCCCGGAAAAATGAGCACAAGGTTCGTGCGCTGATCCAGCTGCTGAATACGCTGCATTTTTCGATCTCCCCCGAGGAATGCGAACGCGGCTTTCGGAATGTAGCACAAAATACGGGTTTCCGGGGTCGCTTCCAGCAAATCAGCGGAAAATCATGTACCGTGATTGACGCCGCGCACAATGCCGATGGCGTGATGCAGCTGCTGAAAAGCATCCGACAATACCATTTTTCTAAATTACATGTGATTTATGGTGCCAGCAATGACAAAGATGTGAACGCCGTCCTGGATTTATTTCCCGAAGGAACGCGCTTTTACCTCTGCCCTTTCAGCAACTTGCGCAGCCTGAATCGTGAAGCATTGGAAAAACTGAAAGCGGACAGCGGAAAAGACATACAAATTTTCCCGGGAATTGAAGCTGCCTGGTGCTTTACTCAAGATACTGTAAATGAAAATGATATGCTGCTCATTACGGGAAGTTTTTTCTTGCTCAGTGATTTTTTTCATTTTTTTTCGGAAAAAGACTTGCCGGATTAAAAAAAGTACATATATTTGCACTCGCTAACGAAACGACGTTGGTTTGAATTTTACAAAAGATTAGCTCAGCTGGTTCAGAACATTCCGACAAATCGGAAGGGTTGGGTCAGCGAAACCTATTTAAAAATTGCTCAGCTCATCAGAGCATCCCGACAAGTCGGGAGGGTCGGGTTAGCGAGTTTTGAAATATCGGGAGATTAGCTCAGCTGGTTCAGAGCACCTGCCTTACAAGCAGGGGGTCGGGGGTTCGAATCCCTCATCTCC
Organism: uncultured Flavobacteriales bacterium; assembly: GCA_966250255.1. Taxonomy (GTDB): domain Bacteria; phylum Bacteroidota; class Bacteroidia; order Flavobacteriales_D; family Crocinitomicaceae; genus M2408. The sequence goes on from CBINGV010000245.1 coordinate 5,503, forward strand.
CACATCAAAAAGCCTTACAGAAATGTGAGGCTTTTTGTTTATAGAAACTTTCAGTTTTCATGTTCTATACCTACATCATTTACGGATCAGTGCATAAATCTGTGGATTTGAAAAAAAATCAGGCATAAATTTGTGCC
>CBINGV010000246.1:0-5597 GCA_966250255.1 uncultured Flavobacteriales bacterium
GCTGCGACCTTTGCGCGAACTTGATGCTCTTTATGCTTGCGCTGAAGCCTCAGCATAGGCGCAGCGTGCTAAAATAATACACGAACGAGTTCAATCAAAACAGAATAATTGTACTTTTACAGCCATAAGCCATTTATTTACGAAGAAGTGAAACAGCGAAAACTCCTCAGTCAACGGCATCCGGCCTTGTATTTCCTGGCAGTTTGGGCCCGGCGTTCCCGCCGCTACCTGAGCTGGTACCTGGGACGAAAAAAATACGTGAAGCAAAAAAGCGCGGAGCCACTCCCCTTTCGCATCAAAAAACACCAATCGGTTTTGCTCAAAAAGCTCGGCGAAAGCGACAGGCAATTACAGATCAATAAAGTCACGAACCTGCGCCTGGCCTCTGCACAGATTGACGGTACCCTGATCCGGCCGGGTGAAACGTTTTCCTTTTGTAAACTGGTGGGCCGCCCAACCAAGGCCAAGGGTTACCTCCATGGCATGGAGCTCTCCTTCGGGGAAGCGCGTGCGGGGATCGGCGGCGGGATTTGCCAGATTTCGAACCTGATTCACTGGCTGGTGATCCACAGCCCGCTCACGGTGACAGAGCGTTACCACCATTCCTTCGATCCCTTCCCTGATGATGGCCGGGTGCTGCCCTTCGGAAGCGGGGCCACGGTGTTTTACAATTACCGCGATTACCAGTTTACGAACAACACGCCGCATACTTTCCAGGTAAGACTCTGGTTTTCGGAAAAATGCCTCGAGGGCGAGCTGCGGATTGATACCGAATTGGATTACGCTTACCATGTGCGCGAGGAGGAGCACCGTTTCCTGAAAATCGGACCGGATTTTTACCGGAAAAACGAAATCTGGCGCGATAAAATCCTGAAATTCAAAAGCGGTGAGATCGTTGAAACGGAACTGATTACGAAAAATTTCGCCCGCGTGACCTATACGCCGGAACAATACGAGGTGCAGGAATAATTCAGCTCAAATCGCGGTTTTCTTCCTGCTCATTTTCATCGCCGCCGAGGCTGTAATAATTGTTTTCCTCATCCTCGCTGCCGATTTCCTCCAGTTCGTCATCCAGCTCGGAACCGGGCACATCCAGGTCATCGCCGGGCAAAATGCTGTCGGAATTTTTTTCGTTGCGCCCCACATAGCTTTCGTTCGGTGTTTTTTTCTTTGACGGGTCTTCCGGGTCAAGCTCTGTTTCTTCCTTCTCCTTGCGGTAAATGTCTTCGTTTTTCGGGTAATGCGGATAGCCCGGGAAATCTTCGTTCCGGCCGTCTTCTTGGTTTTCCTCGTCCTTTTTCATGTTGATTTGTTGTAAAAGCTAAGGACAAGGTAGCTATTTTATTAAAGTCACATTTAACAAAATTGAATTCAATAGTTGCAATTTTATTTAGTCAATAATATCATCTACATTTAAAAAAAACTTAGTTTTCCGCAAAAATTAAACTTTTTAACAAAAAAATACCCCGGAAATGGGGCTTGTTTGATGTTCTTATTTTTAGGAGGTTTGTTAAAACTAAAACTATAAGAACTATGAAAAAAAGTACTCCCTATTTTTTATTTTCCTTCTGTTTCTTTTTAATCATCTTAGTTGCTTCACACAACAAGGAAGTAATTTTAATGAATCTTCATTAAGAATCGAATTAGACCAGGATAGATTTTCGCCTTTTAACCAGGATCGAAATTATACGATGGGTTTATTAATTGGATATAATTCTTCATGTTATGACAGATGTGGAATTTTTAAACCAATTAAAGAGCTTAACAAATGGTTTTCAAATCCTGGAAAAAAGAAAAACCATCTTTATCATGGCCTGAATGGTTTCAATTTTTATGGATCGGCTTTTACACCAGATTCTTTAGGAACTAAAAGTATTGTTTATGGAGACAGGCCTTATTCCAGTTTAATGGGCTTGGCTTTTTGTGTTAGCTCCCTGAAAGAAAAGGGACCGAAACATAGAAAAAGCAGAGGTTATACAAACATTTCAGTAGGAGCAATCGGATTCAGAGTACAAGGGAAATTACAAGCCTTGATTCATTCGGATAACAAATTTTATAAGGATACAATTGCTTACGTTAATCCTGTTTATCCTTACGGCTGGATTAATCAAATATCCGATGGCGGTAAATTCACCATGCTTTTACAAAGTGGTCAAAGTTTTCTAATCACTGACTACTATCTGAAAGCTGTAGAAAAATCACCTGTTAATAAACGAGGTTACAGGGATGGAGAGATTTATAAGATTCCCTGGTATAAACGTTTTTTTGAATTAAGGGTCGGCTACGAGTTTATGCTTGGTTACTACAATAATTTCCAACTTAACTCCCAATTCAGAATGGGATTGATTAATCCTACGAAATGGGTAAATCCAGTCAATTCATTAAGTCAGGCTTCAAATTTTACGAATCAATCTTTGAATCATAAATTTTCATTGCCAAGAAGAATGGAATTGTACTTATACGGCTCAATTGCCGCAAATGCTATGATGTATAATAGTTTACTCAGAGGACAATGGATTTATAACAATCAGGATGTTTACCTCATGAAAAAATCAGAAATTAATCCTCTTTTCCTTGAAGTGCATACAGGTGTCGGCTTAGCTTTTAAGGGAGTTAACTTCTATTTTTCTCCTTTTATTCTACGCACCAGTGAAATAAAATCCGGAAAATATGCACGCAATCATATCTGGGCCAAAGCTGGTCTCGTATTTAATTTTAACTGCCCTTAAAACCATTTACTATGAAAAATTTTATATTATTATTCGCATTATTCCTATTCAGTTACTGCGGCCTCAAATCTCCAAGATTTAAAGCCGAAAAACACTTTCCCGGACTTAATAATTCCGGAACAAAAACCTATTGCATCTTATTTCACGGGATGGGATCAAAAGATCAAAATTACAGTTACAACATGATTAATAATCTTGCAAAAAACAAGTTTAAAAACCCATGTATTCGAAAAGAACCGAATTTCTCTGATTCTCCATCTATTGAAAAATTTGTCGCTTCTAATCAGGACAATAATGAAACAATTATATTCTATAGTATTCGTTGGTCAAATCTTACCGATCCGCTTAAAGAAAGCTTAATGAATGAGGAAAACAAGAATCCTCGTCGCAGGAAAATTTCAAAAATTGCAAAAAACGGTTTAATGATCGACTTGATTAAAGACGTCATGGCCGTACAGGAAGAACCTGTTTTAGATGAAGTGATCAAATACCTCGACACAGTAATGGATGATATTTATTTATCAACTCCCTCAAATCCAAATATTAATATTATTTCCGCAAGCTTGGGTTCAGCTATGATTTATCGATATTTGCAAATAAAATCCTTCAATACACCGGTTAGTCGAATTTTGGCTAAAGAATTTTTAGAGACAAGAATTTCAAATACAAAAATTTTAAATCCAGATGACAAAACACAAGCTACCGAGAAAGATTTAATCCCGAGTTTTAACCCTATATATCTAGGCCCATGGAGTTCTGTAAAGCCACTACCTTATGACAAACAGAAACTAATAAATCAAGATCCTCTAGAAATAACAAGTGTTCATTTCTATATGCTCACCAATCAAATTAATTTGATGGGAAAATCCATCAATAATTGGGGAGGTGTTCATTTGGATAAATCAAGTCTCGATCAACTTGATTTAAATGCTTTTTATTTTGATAAGTGTCCTTTAAAAGAACTTGTATTAGAAAAATTTGAGTTAAGTAAAGTCGTCGGTTCAAAAGGGTTCGTTGAATCTACTTTGAATAACCCTACTGTAGAAGATCTTAAACCTGCAGGACTTGATCTAAAAGTAATCGATATAAAAAAAGTAGAAGATCAAATAAAAAAAAGTTTGGAAAAGTCACTCTTTGATTTAAATATTGTCGCGTTCCGCAACCCGAATGATTTATTGTGCTATTATTTACCAGATAATGCTATTTCAGATATCAGCCTGTATCATGATTCTCTTAAAATAACAAATGTTTATTATTTTAATTTTTTAAGGGGAAATAATATCGTCACCTCTCATACATTACCTTTTGATCTCAAAAAAATGGCAAATGTCATTACAAAAGGTTCTGACAAGAATCGCCGTGTAAAAATTAAATCTCCCAGACAGAAAAAATGCTGTACATGTTAAAAAAATAATTAATTCAAATTTACTCTTATATTTGCCCCCGCAAACCATAAAATAATCACGTATGAAAAAGATGAATTTCTTTGTTTTAAGCCTTTTTGTTCTTCTTATTGCCTTTTCCTGTAAGAAAAAAGTAGCCGATGTCAACCCGGATTTTATCGGGAGCTGGTCGGGATCCGATTCGGAAGCTTCTTATTCGATTTCCATCCAGTCGGACAGCAAAGCCGAATATTACAAAAGCAAAGGCTTTTCCGAGACCAACATTACCGGTAATGCCAAAATCAAAGGCGATAAGCTGAAAATCTTCACCAAAAAATTCCGGATTGACGAAATGCCGAAAAAAGTAGACGAGTCTTCGGGTGAAACCCAATACATGATGGTACTCGACGGCATTGAGTTTCATTGCTGGAAATAAGGAGAATTTTACAATAAATCCGGCAAATTTTACAAGCCGGGCCGCGGGAAAAATCGTAACTTTAGTGGAGTGAATAGCAACTAAAACCTAAAGTTATGAAAGGGATAATTTTGAAATCAGCAGTCCTTGTGTTCACCTGCGCGTTTTTGTTTTCCTGCGAACAGGAATATACCTGCCAGTGTTCAAAAACCTATACCAGGGATGACGGCAACGTGACGTACAACGATTATGCCATCTATACGTACAGGGACAACCGCGTACGGGCCGAACAGCGCTGTGATAACAACACCGCAACCGGTACCGACCTCAACGGTGATTACACCGTTAACTGCTCGATTAAATGATGTTTGACTTCAGGAAAGTCACCGGTTATTTATACGAGAAATAACAAGAAGCCCTGAAACCGGGCCTTTTTACAACAAAACGAAAAAGAATGCGGATGATCCTCCTGATGATTCGCATTCTTTTTTATTCTTCATTCTCCCCGGAACTTATCGGAACTCCATTCTCAAATTCCAACTTTTAACTTTTAACTTTCCATTTTAAATTCCATTCATCCTTTCCCGTTTCCATTCAAATACATATTTGATATATCAACAATTAATTTCTTCCGGCTCATTTAAAAGCAGTTAATTTTGTAGATGAGAGTAAATTTTAGGTAACAAAAAACTGAAACATGGACCGGATTTTAAAATTAGTCATCCTGCTGCTTTTCGGCGGCTTATGTATTTGCGCAACCGCCCAGGGTTTGAGCCGGCGGGTATTTTTGGGGATCCGGATGGAAAACCTGACGGACGATGCCAAAAGCCTGATGGGCATTGAAGGCCAAAAGGGAATCCTGGTATCCGAAGTGCTGCCCAATTCAACGGCAGTGAATGCCGGCTTTAAAAAAGGCGATGTGCTCAGCAGCATCAATGGCGTGGCGCTGGAAAACACCCAGCAGGTATTGAGCGAGCTCAGCAAATACAGTTCCGGTCAAAGTTTCAGTTATGAGCTGATCCGCAACAAAAAAAGCAAAAGCTGGAAATCGGTTTTCACTCCCTATCCGGA
>CBINGV010000247.1:0-5577 GCA_966250255.1 uncultured Flavobacteriales bacterium
TCGAGGGTAATGTTTTGCTTCAGGTGGGCAATTGCACTAACATCACCTGTGATCGCCAATTTCGGGCTCACTTTGTATTGAGCGGTAATACCACCTACAAAGTTAATCATAACATCCATTGCGTAGTCAGGACCGTTTTTACCATCACTGTGGAAAGCCAAACCTGGACCAGCGTGTCCGAAAACACCAAGCTTATCATAGAATTGATTAAAATCCAGAACATTTGTAAAGTTCAAAATCCCCTGGAAGTTAAATCTGAAATAATTCGTTGAAAATTCTTTCGCAGCAGGAGCGTCTTTTCTAGACTTGTACATATCGTAACCCAGGTCGAATTTCAGACCGTATTTGTTGTTCAACATGTAACGTGCACCTAAATCGAGGTGCGGCAAACCTACTGCATTTGCTAAACTAGCACCTCTTTGGGTGATAGTCTTGTTCAGACCAACACTGAAGTCGACTGAAACCTTGTTAAAAGTAGTTTGACCGAAAGCCATAGAGCTCAAAGCCAAACCGGATACTAATAAAATCTTTTTCATATACTATTTTCTTAAATTACGTGACAAAGTTATATATATATTTTAAATAACCAAGAAAAAAAAGAGAAAAAAAATAAATTGGGATGCCTATTTTGCGTTTTTATCCCCTTTAAATACGTTATATATCGTCAAAAAGATGATTTTCATGTCAAGCATAAAAGACCAGTTTTCAATGTAATAAATATCGTTTTTTACCTTGTCCTGCATCTCCTGGAGCTTCCGTGATTCGTCGATATAACCGGTCGTTTGGGCCCAGCCCGTGATCCCCGGCTTGACATAATGACGCACCAGGAATTCATCGATCAACTTGGAATATTCTTCGGTATGTTTGAGCATATGCGGTCGCGGCCCCACAACAGACATATGTCCCAGAAGCACATTAAAGAACTGTGGCAATTCATCAATCCGTGTTTTGCGGAGAATTTTACCGAAGCGGGTAATACGCGGGTCATTGTCCAGGGTTCCCATCTGGTCGGACTGGTCATTGATCCGCATTGTGCGGAACTTATAGCATTTGAAAATCCGGTTGTCCTGCCCCGACCGCAGCTGAATGAAAAGCACCGGGCCTTTATTGGTAAGTTTCTGCACAAGATATACCAGCGGGAACATCCACGGCATAACCAGAATTAAGATGACCGCCGAGAAAGCAATGTCAAAAATCCGCTTGATGGTTTTATTGAACAGGTTTTCCAGAGGTTCCTTACGAAGGATCAGGATTGGGAGGTCATCATAAAAATCAATGTTCACGTGCCTGTTCAGGGTATATTGCTTGAAGTTCGGGATGATCTTAAAGCGCACAAACTGTTTCTCACAAAAAGAGATCAGGGCTTTCGTCTTTTTTTCCGGGTAGGTCGTCGAGGCAAAATACACTTCATCGATGTCGTGCTTTTCAATGTAATCGTAAAGCTGGTCCACATGGCCGATGATACGTGAGCTGGCATAGTTTTCCTGTTCATCTACCGTAAAGAAGCCCAGCACCTTATACCCGAAGGAAACCTCCTTTTTCAGGATGCGCTCCAGCTCGAGGCCGTTTTTGTTCACCCCGACAATAACCACATTTTTATTGTTCATCCCTTTTGTCCGGATATACCTTAATAAATAAAGGGAAATGACTTTGATGGTAATGTTAATAAAAATAAACAGGACCGAGAAGATCAGGATGAACAGCTTCGGGATGGAGCTGAACTCGAGGGTGTAAACCACCAGGAAGAGGATACTGATCTCACTCAGGATCATTTTAATGGAGCGCGACAGGATCCGTTCAACCGGCTCGATCCGCATGATCTGGTAAGCATTGAACACCCCGATCAACAAAATCCAGATCAGGTTGGCAAAAAGCACCAGCGAAAAAATATTCTTGTCTTCGGAAAGTGAAAACTTTTTGAAGATGATAAATAAGGAGAGAACAAAAGAAAAATTAAGTACAAAAAAATCCGACATCAGCAGGAAGAGCTTGATGTACTTGGATGATTTGGTCAATATGTTGTTTCTCTTCAAAGACATAGCACGAATTGGTACAAAATTATATTTTTATTCCTATAATTAACGGACTATTTTTTTCCTTATTCACAGTCGCCTGTTCACTCATTTAAACGTATCACACGGGTATTCGCCCAATCAATGCGCGATTCGGCTTCCTGTAAGCCGATAAATTCAAAATCCTTCATCCAGGAAACCAGTTTTTTCTCCGTGTGTTTCAGGCCATAATACGATTTGAACTTTCGCACCATGTTGAGTCCCGGGACCATCGGCTGGTCGGCATCAAAATCGCGCGGATGAAAATAGGTCATCACATAATCGGATTTTTTTGTGAATTTCTTAATCACCGAATACGGCAGCAAACGGAAATAACCGCCGCCTGAAAATACAAGAGGCTTTCCGAAAACCTGCGCCGTATTGATCGGGAATTCCTTGAGGCGCATGCCCTTGATCTCAATCCAGACCGGCTCAGCTGTCCCGAAGGCAGCAAACCCCCCGTGCGCGCGCTGCGCCGGGAAAACCGAGCAATCGACTTCGATGCCGCTTTTAATCAGGGCCTCAAACGCCCAGGGAGTTTCGGGGGTGATCGAAAAGCCCGGCGCCCGGAAATATTTCACTTTTTGACCGGAGCTGTCTTCCAGGATCCTGATGGAATGAACCAGGTCAGTTTCGAATTGCTCACGGTTTTGCTCATACACCAGCTGGTGATAATAGGTATGCGAACCGATCTCGTGTCCCTGGTCGACAATTCTCCGGATGGCTGCCGGGTATTTCTCGGCGATCCAGCCCACACAAAAAAAGGTGGCCTTTTGCTGATGTTCGTGCATGACGCGCAAAATCAGGTCCAGGTTCCTGTCCAGCCGGCTTTCAAAACTGTCCCACTGGCTGTGGCTTTTTGTTTCCGGGTTGTCCAGGATATGGAACCAATCTTCGATATCGAATGTCAATATATTCATCAGAAAAATTTTTTACCGGCTTTCTTGAATTCCTGTACGTCTTTTTTAGTCGGGAAGGAGAAGTACGTTTGCTCCGCTTCGTTGTTCTCAATCAGCTGCACCTCGTCCTTTTCGATCAGGTCCACCGCTTCGGCAATGGCCTCCATGCCCAAGGTTTTCGTGTATTTGATCAGCTCTTCCTGTGTCCGGTTCTGGATTTCTAGCTTTTTCTGTACTACGATCGGCCCGCTGTCAATTCCTTTATCTACAAAGAACACGGAAACACCGGTATATTTTTCATTGTTTTTCAGTACCCAGAAAGTCGGCATCAGTCCGCGGTATTTTGGCAGCAGCGCCGTGTGCAGGTTCAGGCAGCCTTTCGGCGCCAGGTTGATGATCGGTTCCTTGAAAATCTGGTTCCCCAGGATGGAAATCAGCAAATCTGGCTGGTAAGACCGGATCGCAGCCACCGACTCGGGCTTGTTGATATTCTGGGTCAGTTCGATCACCGGGATTTTTTTCTCTTCCAGCAATTTGCGCAGCTGGTTAGAGGAAGTCAGCTTGCTTTTGATGAATTTAAAGGTATAGTGCATGAAAAAGCCAAAACCGAAAATATCATACGTTTTTTTCGCTTTGGTCATGAACGATTCCTTTTTACCGAAAGGAGATACATCGTTTACCACGCAGCCCACCACCTGCGAATGCTTGGGCAGAATGTCCAGCAGGTATTTCAGGTTTTTGGCGAGGTAAAACGGTTCATCCTGGGTAATAATAACAATTCTCATAAGGTATGTCTTCTATTTTTTAAGTGAGTTTTCAATAAAGTTCAGCATGCGGATGGCCAGCTTTTTCCGGTCAAAATCATCCGTCAGCTGATCGAAACCGTAATGATTCGGGTCCGAATGGATCACCTGGTCCAGCTTGTTGAGAAAATCTTCTTCATTCTCCGGCTCAAAGGTGATCCCGATGTTGTAGGAACGGATAATTTCCGCCGATTCGCCCTCCACCCCGTGCAGGATCGGCTTACGCATAGCCGCCAGCTCAAAAATCTTGGATGGGATCACCGACAGGAAGGTATCCGATTTTTTCAGTACAACGAGGCCCACATCAATAATCGAGGTATATTGCTGCACTTCATGTTTCGGAATGGCCTCCAGCATCGTCAGGTTATCCACCTGCAGGGAAATCTTCAGGTCGAGTACATCTTTACGCTCAGCTCCCGAACCGATAAACAGGAAATGAATCGACGGATCCTTGATTTTGGCTACGGATTGTACGATGAAATCCAATCCCTGGCACATGCCGTGCGTACCGATGTAGGCCACCACTTTTTTGTTTTCCAACCCCAGTTTTTGGAGAATTTCCTGGTTTTTCGGGATCGGCTGGAACATTTCGAGGTTTGCCCCGTTTTTGATCACGGCAATTTTATCCGCCGGAACTTTGTGCTTTTCGATCAGCGTTTTGGCAAAGGAATCGGTTACAACCACAATGCGGTGCGCCGTTTTGTACATGCGTTTTTCCAGCCACTCGAAAAAGCGGATGGCCATGCTGCGTTTGTTCATCGCCCCGACAGCGGTGATCGTTTCCGGCCACAAATCCCGCACTTCCATGATCCACGGCCTTCTTTTCCAGAATGAAAGCCAGCGGCCGGCAATGGCGGTGAAAAATTGAGGGGAAGTCGCAATGATCACGTCCGTTTTAACGGTTAAACCTGCAAAAAAGGCACTCATCATGAAGCTGGTATAGTCAATGATCCGCTTGATGAAGCCCTCGTTCGCCGCGATATAGGTCCACACGCGGATGACTTTGATGCCGTCAATCGTTTCGTGCTGGATGCGTTTGTTTTTATAGCCGTCGTATACCTTGCCCACCGGGAAATTCGGGAAACAGGTAATCACGGTCACGTCAGCGCCCTGCTTCACCCATTCGAGGCAGTGTTCGTAAGTGCGGGTTGCCGGGGCATTCACCTCCGGTGGAAAATTATCCGTTAAAAAAAGAATTTTCATAGCGCTTTGATACGTGTTTCTAGTGTCTTGTTAGTCAATTCGATTTTTGCTTTTTTAGCCGGCGCAAAGCGGTTGTACCCGAGGCAGTAATCGTATGTTTCGATGGAAAGCTTGCCCGCTCCGAATTCCAGGGTCAGTTCTCCATTGAGCAGGATCCTGCCCGTGCTTTCCACGCTCACCTGCGTTTCCGGGTGAAAATGAAAATAAACCGTCGCTTTGTTCTCCCGCCCCGAAATCACTTCATCGCGGATAATCACCTCCTGGTTTTCCAGTGAAAAGCTGCGCTTTACTTCGGCCCCGAAACGACGGTAACCGGTATGCGAAGCTTCAATGCTGTTTTGATTTTCGCGCAAAATCTTAACGTCCAGCCTTCTTCCTACACGGAACCCGGACCAGACTTCGGCGGAATTTTCACTGTTCAGTTCCAGGGTATTGTGTGCAGCCGTTGAGCGTTCCCAATTCCTGCGTGCCGAAATGTTATACGTTGAAATTCCCGGATCGACAATCAGGGCTTTGTTTTTATAGTTGAGGCAAAAGCTAAAGGTATCGGCATGTGCGTGGCCCGGCTGGTAAGACGGCTCAATCCCATTGACATCGATCACCGCTTCCAGGTCTGCGGCC
>CBINGV010000248.1:0-5501 GCA_966250255.1 uncultured Flavobacteriales bacterium
CTCAGCCTTTCCATTTCCGTAGCCGGCCTTACCGAAGGCTTCCACAACCTCTTCGTACGTTTCAAAGACTCGCGCAATGTGTGGGGCTTATACGAAGGGCGCATCATTTATGTTCAGCCCGCGGAAGAAGAAACCGTGGTTTCATCCGTTGTTTCCGGCGAATACTTTTTCGATACCGACCCCGGGTTGGGCAACGGTACGCCCTTGGATCCGTTCACCCAGGCGGACAGTATTTCCATTACCCGCCAGATTTCCGTGGCAGGCTTGACGGAAGGCTTCCATAACCTGTTTATTCGCATGAAAGACACGGCCAGCGTCTGGAGCTTATACGAAGGAAGAATTATCAATATCCAGGTTGATGTGGAGGAAACGGTGGTGTCGCCGATTGTTTCCGCGGAATATTTTTTCAACACCGACCCGGGAGTAGGGAATGGCATCGCTTTGGCAGCCTTCCCGCAGGCCGACAGTATTGATATTTTGAGACAAATTTCCACGATTGGGCTTCCTTTAGGCTTCAACAACCTGTTCATCCGGGTAAAAGATACGGCTGGCGTCTGGAGTTTGTATGAAGGAAGAAAATTCTTCATTTGTACGGATGTTCTTGACCAACCGGTAGTTTCCGGAAATGCCGCTGTGTGCTCCGGTTCTGAGCTCAACCTGAGCGGTGGAACGGTAACAGGCGCCGTATCTTACCTTTGGACAGGCCCGGGAGGCTTTTCACAGGCCGGAACAATGCTTGCCCGTACGAACATGAATGCATCCATGGCCGGAACCTATACGTTTTATGCTATCCGCGCGGGTGGAACAAAATGCGACTCTTCCTTTGTGATGGTTGATGTTTCGGTCAATCCGGTTTATACAATAAACAATCCCCGGGTGATCTGTGCCGGCGGGTCGTATTCTTTCAACGGGAATACCTACACCGTGGCGGGAACATACAACGATACACTGACTTCCGTGAATGGCTGTGATAGTGTGATTGTTACCCAGCTCACCGTCAATCCGGTTTACCTGGCGGATAATTTCCAGGACATCTGTGACGGGCAAAGTTACACCATCAACGGGAACACGTACACCGTTTCAGGAACATACACCGATGTGATGACGGGGGTTAACGGCTGCGACAGCACCATTGTGACCCACCTCACGGTTCACTCGCCTTATACGGTCAATAATCCGCAAACAATCTGCACCGGCGGTTCCTATACCATCAACGGGAATACATACACTACTGACGGAACTTATACTGATGTGCTGCAATCTGTTGCAGGCTGCGACAGTACCGTGATTACCCAGCTTACGGTCGTTACGGCGTTCAATGTCAACAACCCGGTGGCCATTTGCCAGGGAGAAAGCTATACCGTAGGAACGAATACCTATACCACAGACGGAACATATACCGACCTGCTTGTTTCAACCTTAGGTTGCGACAGCACGGTTACCACTGTTTTGACGGTCAACCCGGTTTTTGCTACGAATAACCCGCAAACCATCTGTGAAGGCGCTTCTTACACGATCGGCACAAGCACCTATACCGTGGCCGGAACGTATACGGACATCCTGCAATCGGTGGATGGCTGTGACAGCACAATCACTACTGTGTTGACGGTTATCCCGGCACAAACGGTAAACAACCCGCAGCAAATCTGTGACGGGGAGAGCTATACAATCGGAACGAGCACCTATACCGTGGCCGGAACGTATACGGATATCCTGGTATCGGTTGACGGCTGTGACAGTACAGTGATTACCCAATTGACAGTGAATTCATTGCATACGGTGAATAACCCCCAGGCTATCTGCCAGGGAGAAACGTACAGCATAGGGACAAACAATTACACCGTAGCGGGAACATATACCGACGTATTGCAAAGCATTCATGGCTGCGACAGTACGGTGACCACGATACTGACGGTCAACCCGGTTTTCGCGGTGAACAACCCGCAAACAATTTGTGAGGGTGAAGCCTACACGATAGGAGGGAACAGCTATACCGTTGCCGGAACCTATACTGATGTGCTGCAAAGCGTAAATGGTTGCGACAGTACGGTAACAACCATCCTTACCGTGCTCGACTCCCCAACTTTCAACAACCCGCAAAGCATCTGCGAAGGCGAAAGCTATACGATCAACGGCAACGTGTATACCACAGCCGGCACTTATACTGACATTTTCCCGGCGGCAAACGGCTGCGACAGTACGGTGACTACTATTTTGACTGTCAACCCGGTTTTTGCCGTGAACAACCCGCAAACGATTTGCCAGGGAGAAAGCTACACAATCAATGGCAACGTTTATACAACGGCCGGCACTTATGCGGATGTGTTCCAGTCTGTAAACGGCTGCGATAGTACCGTGACCACCATCCTGTCGGTAAACAACCCGAGCCTGGATTTGACGGTGACAGAAGCCGGCACAACGCTCACAGCCGCAGAAAACGGCGCCACCTATCAATGGATCGATTGTTTGAACGCAAACGCGGAGATCAATGGTGAAACGGCACAAAGCTTTACTGCTTCCCAAAACGGGCAGTACGCCGTGGTACTGACGACTTTACAATGTAATGTGTCTGACACTTCCCTTTGTATTACAATTGACAATGTAGGACTCACTCAAAGCGAAACAGCCATGGGAATTTCAGTTTATCCAAACCCGGTACAGGATGAGATCAGGATCGAAACGGAGGGATCTCCGGGCGAAGTACTGATTTATAACGCGGAAGGGAAATTGGTCTATTCCGTAAAAATGCAGGAAACTCAGGTACTCGTAGACGCTTCGAAATGGAGTAAAGGCCTCTACGTGGTAGAAGTTTATTCCGGTGAAGGAACCGTTCGCCGCAAGATAATCAAAGACTAAGATGGTTAACCACATTCACAAAAAAAAAGAGGCCCTTCGGGGCCTTTTTTCGTTCCGGGAAAATTCTTTCTTAACAAAGCTTGGCAATTTCTTTCATTTTTTCATGAACCTTTTAAATAGCTTTGAGTATTCCTGTTGAATTTCAGAACCGGTAGAACACGGATGGAATTCGCCGGCGAAATAAATGAAGATGTTCAGGGATCGGTTCTCTTAAAAAGTAAGAAAATGAAAAAAATAAGCTTATTATTCTGCGCCTTTTGCCTCCATGCGGCATTGGGTCAAAAACCCGAAACTGTTCACAGTTTTGTAAGAGAAAGACATAAAACCTCCTGGTATGAGCTCCAGCAAAAACTGTGGAAGGCTGAAATTGACAAAAACAAAACAAATGGAGAAGCCTGGTACAATTATTACCGTGCCACGCGCGCCCTCGCTCTTTATGCTCCCTCCCTTGAAACGGATCCTGTTGTCTGCCGTGAAATGAATGAAAAGTACGTTGCTTTGTATGAGCAGATTGTTGAAGATGCGTATAAGGCTGTACCGGAATCCTACGAAGCGAACCTGATGAAGTATGAGTCCAGCTCCTACGAAACGGTCAAATACCTGTTAAAGGCCTATGAAATCGACCCAACGGACGTGAGGTCCTTCGATGCCTTGATGACCCATTATGAAACGGAGCAGAACGAAGCCGAATTTGCCAAATTTGCCGGGAAGATGTATCAATACAATGTCCTGCCTGCCTCCTTGCTCAGCTGGGGCTACAATGTGCTTTCGGAGATGGATGAAAAAGCGATCCTGTTCACAGCAGGCGACAATGACACCTATGCCTGCTGGATCGTGCAGCAGGTCAAAAATGTCCGGAAGGATGTCCAGGTAATCAATACCTACATGATCCGCCAGGACACTTACCGGAACAGGCTCTTTAAGAAAATGGGAATTGCTCCGCTGGACCTTGTCTTTAAAAATGATGCCTCCCCGGAGGAACAGGAAAAAAACTTCCGCCTGATCGTGGAGCACCTTAAAAAATCAAAATACCCCGTTTATGTTTCGGTGACTGCAGTACATGATTTCCAGCAGGAAATGGAAAACGAGCTGTTTTTGACCGGGCTTGCTTATAAGTTTAGCGCAGAAAGCTTCGATAATACGGCAATTATTCGCCGCAACTATGAAAAAAAATATTTGCTGGACCATTTGAAGCAACACTTTTCCTTCAATATCGGGGACAAGATTTCCGATGAATTGAATTCGATGTACCTGCCTTCCATGCTGAAATTGTATAAAAGCTACAGGGACAGCGAAGAACGGGAGAAAATGAAAGCGCTCGAAGAACTCATCCTGATGGTCAGTGAAAGATCGGGGCAGAAAGAACAAGTGCTCGAAGCGCTGAAGGATTAAGGATACAAGCAGGCTTGAAGTTGAGAAACAAAGCGCTAAATAAGCAAAGTGATGAAGAATTGATGGCTCTACTCGGGGGCCATCATGCTCATACTGCCCTGGTGGAGCTTCATCGCCGCTACAGTAAAAAACTGCTGGGTTATTTTTACCGCATGCTCAACAAGGATGAGGCCCGCGCCCAGGATTTTGTCCAGGACATTTTCCTGAAGCTGATGGAGAAGCAACAACTTTTTGATCCCGGTAAGAAATTCTACACCTGGATTTTCACCATTGCGGCCAACATGTGCAAAACAGCTTACCGGGTACCTTATTCGCAGCCCATCCCCGATGATGGCTACGGATTGGATTGCGCCAGGCCCGATGACAACCTCGCGGAAAAAGAATACTTCCGCTTGTTGTTTGAGAAAAGTCTTGATAAGCTGGAAGATTTTCATAAAAGTACCTTCGTTTTGCGTTACATGGAACATTTCAGTCTCCGGGAAATTGCCGAAATAAGCGGGGTAAGCCTGGGAACAGTCAAATCACGCCTCTTTTATGCAACCCGCAAAATGGCCGAAGAATTAAAAGAATACAACCCGAAATACGAAACAAACCTCTTTAAATTGATGTAGCATGGAAAGCAAACTGAACACAGACGAAACCCGCTTGTTTGACTTGATCGAATCAAGCGCTTATGACGATTTGAGCAGCAGGGACAGGGAGTTTGTCGCTTTGCATCTCACCGAAGAAGAGTACCGCCTGAGACGGCTGCTGATCAACGGGGCGGATCATTTGTTTAAAGACGATCTGCAGCCTCTTCCTTTGCAACTGGACATAGCGGCCAAAAAATCCCGCGTTATTCCTTTGTACCAGGCTTTGCTGGCCGTGGCTTCGGTGATTATCATTTTTCTGTTAATCTGGCCTGGTTCAACATCGGAAAATACAAATGCAGAGCTTCTTAAGCCAAAGAACCGACTTTCTGCTGTTAAAACGGAATACATCCACGATACGGTGGTGAAATATGTGCCGGAATATCGCTATGTAGCAGGGCAAAGGGATACCGTGGTTGTTTATGTGACTGAAACTGTTGTAAAACAGGCAGAAGAACCAAAATTACTTGAGCTGTCGCAAAGCTTTCCACTTCCATCTCTGGACCGGGAACTGATTGCCAACAAAGGGAATTCGCTGCGGGAAGACCAGAGTTCACGTTTCATTATCCCGGTAAAGCTCAGCGATTAACCGTAAGCTATTTACAAATAAAAAAAGCCGCTCCG
>CBINGV010000249.1:0-5498 GCA_966250255.1 uncultured Flavobacteriales bacterium
ACAACGCAAACCTGAATTACACGTTCCAGGACAGGATGTTGTTGAGATCAAAAGCATTTTACCTGGTAGCATCCCATGCATCGGGCTGCACTTATCAGTACAGGCTGAATTTCAGCTTCAACAATGAAGAGGACGGCAATGAGGTGTATATCAAATACCTGACCGGTGATGGAACAGATGTTGTTAAGTTTGATCAATACAATAGCATCGGAGATTGGCATTATATGACAAGCACTTACATCAACAATTGCTTGTCGCGTGTTCCGGATGATTACTATTTCAGGATCCAGTACACCCTGAACGAAGACCAGGGCTTGTTTTATACTTCGAACGTGTATGCAAGGCCTGTTAGTTTTAAATTGTTCAAAATAGACAAGAACGGACAAAACTATCAGGATTTGAGCGCAGACCTGGTCAATTCAAACCCGTATACGGGGGACGGGCCATATGCAGACGGTGTTTTCTGGCGCGTTGACAGGAAACAGTTTAAAGACAATACAGGTGACGAACAATACTATGTTGAAACCAGTTATACGGATGTATGTGGAGAAACGGTCACCAAGCAAAGTTTGATTTGCGGTAATTTCTACGGTGTCAGGGCAATCAGTAATAGTGGCAACATCTGTGAATCTAAGTCGGTTTTGGCTTACAATTTTGCACCGACTTATGCTGAAGATGCCATTATTTGTAATGAGACGGCGTGCGATAACGGGGAAAACCGGCATTTCAACCGCTATACCGTTTCCAATTCCGTATCAACCTTTTTTGGCAGAAAGCTGGAAACCCGGGGAAGTATTGTCTATGATGTAAATAATAACAAGCCCAACACCTACCAGGCATCCGAATCCATTCGTCTATTGCCCGGCTTTCATGCCATGAACGGTTCTTACTTTCGGGCTTCAATAGAAGAGATATGCTGGCTTCCGGGAAGCAATAACCGCTCCGCCAGGCTCAGTAACGAACAGGAGCCAGCCGATTCAGTTCCTGTGGCAGCCTCTGCAGAAGAATGGAAAGTATATCCCAATCCCGCTAACACGGAACTCACAATTGAGCTTCCGGAAGCAGGCTTTAGTTTGATGGAAATGAGTCTGTGTGATGTATACGGCTCCGAAGTCAAACGCTTTTCTGCAACAAACCCAACATATATCCTGGATGTTACTGATCTCAGTCCCGGAATTTATTTTCTTTCAGACGCCTTGCGTGAAAACCTGGTGAAAATAGTGATTGAGCATTAATTATCCTTACTGTTCCTGAAAATACCTCCGGCCTCGCCGGGGGTATTTTTTTTGATTTAGCGAAGACATTTGAACCCAGGACATTTCATTCCACAAAATGTATGAAACAGCTAAATGACTATTTTCGATGTCACCCCTCTGTATCTCCCCTCGAAGGGGACAATGACCTATGCTGCAAATTGAATTTCCTCACTTGAACCTTGATTTTTGCGCAACTTTTGATCTGCGCCGAAGCTTAGGCGTAAGCATTAAGCCCAAAGAAGTTAAAACATTAATTCATCCACAAAAATCCAGCTCTTTTCACCAGCGAACAGGTGGCCTTTGGGACAAACGCCATTATTCACGATCTTGTAGCGGAATTTCTTCACCGGCTTGGTGGCATTGGTTTTCAAAGTAAAAACTTCGTTGAAGGTCCCGCTTTTATCCGCCGGGAAGCTGATTTTTTGCACGATTGCCTTTTCGAAAGTTACGCCATCGTAAGAAAGCTCCACCTCGAGGGCCGTTGGCATAAAGATCCAGGAACGTTCGTCCTGCAAGGCGGAAACTGTAATCTCCGGGATGTTTTTCGCTTCGTCCAATGAAACGACACCTTCCGCACTTACACCTTCGTAGCCCTGCCACGGCCCGGTGCGAAAATCCTTCCCGCCACGGATGCCGTCGATCAGGGCGGTTTGCCCGCCGCCGGTATATTGGTTGTTGTAGCTGCTTGTCGTTTCCAGTGAAATCCCTGCCTTCAGCTTATAGAAGGTTGTGCTCACCGCCTTTTTGTCGTCCGTCTGGTAGCTGTACTGCACACGATCGTTCGTATTTTCCGGGCCCTTATCCACCCGGAAGGTCTTGGCCTTGAGCGTTGTCGTTTCGCTGAATGTAAGCGCTTTTGTATAAATCGGGCTGTTCAGGCCCGGTTCAGTTCCGTCCGTGGTGTAGCGGATTTGCAGGTCGGGCAGCTCCAGCGTTTTAATTTCCGTGCTGATCTCCCCGGCAAAAGTGGTGGCGCTTGCCGTGAAGTAGGGTACGGGCAGGAAATCCGGCAGAATCATATCTTTTTCCGGGATGTCGCTGCTGTAAGACGCCAATGCCCTGCTGGGCTTATCGCCCATAAAAAATACCAGCTCGCCACCGGCCAATAACTCGTCATGCGTAATAAACAGCTTGGTGTACGGAGTGCCGTTCAGCTCGATTTTCTGGATGTATTTGTTTTCCGGGCTGTTGTTTTTCGTGCGGATATAAAAGGACTTGCCCTCTTCGAAATGCAGCCCGGCATATTCCTGCAGCGGACGACCGAAGGTATAAATCGGCTTGCCGGGACAAACGGGGTAAAGTCCGATCGCCGACATCGCGTACCAGGCCGACATCTGGCCGCAATCCTCATTGCCGCTCAATCCTTCTGGCGTTGGCTGGTACATCTCCTTCAGGATCTGGTCCACGCGTTCCTGGGTTTTATGCGGCGTATGTGCATAATTGTACAAATAGGCCATGTGGTGTGAAGGCTCATTTCCGTGCGCATATTGCCCGATCAGGCCGGTAATATCTGCCTGCTGGCGCCCGTCGAGCTTACTGGAAGTTGTAAACAGGCGGTCCAGCCAATGTTCCAGGCTGTCACTGCCCCCGAGTAAAAGGCGCAAACCGTTGATGTTGTGCGGAGCGGCCAGGGAATACTGGTAGCTATTCGCTTCCGTAAAGTTAAAATTCACTTCCGAAGGCACAAAAGGAGCCAGCCAGCTCCCACCGATCCGCGGGCGCATGAATGCCGTCTGTGGGTCGTAAATATTCATAAAATGGTGTGAGCGCAGCTCAAATTCGCGGGCTGTGGCTTCGTTTTTCAACTCGTGGGCGAATTGCGCAATGCACCAGTCGTCGTAAGCATATTCCAGCGTTTTCGAGACCGATTCCGGTTCATCGCGTGAGCCGATAAAGCCCTGATTGGCAAAAAAGCTCTTGCCCAATTCGTCTTTTTTTGCCGTAGCGATCATTGCCTTCAGCGCAAGGTCGGCATCAAAATCGCGGATTCCTTTGCGGTAAGCGTCCGTAATGACCGAAACCGAGTGATAGCCGATCATGCAGTTCGTTTCGTTGCCGTTCAGCTCCCAAACCGGCAGCGTGCCGATGTGTTTGTAAATCTCCAGGAAAGAATGGATAAAATCGGTGCTGCGTTTCTGCTGCGTCAGCGTGTAAAGCGGGTGTGCCGTGCGATAGGTGTCCCACAGCGAAAAAATACTGTATTGCCGGTGCTCGGCTGAAGTATATACCTGGGCGTCATTGCCCCGGAAGCGGCCGTCCACATCCGAAAAAACGGTCGGGCAGCTGTAAGCATGATACATGGCTGTGTAGAAATTCGTCATCACCTTGGCGTCCGGGCTCTGGAAATGCAGGCGGTTCAGTTCGATGTTCCACTGGTTGCGTGTCAGGCTTTTTACCGTTTCCACATCCCAGCCCGGGATTTCCTCGAACAGGTTCTTTTTGGCGCCCTCCTTATCAACGGCTGAAATCCCGACCCGTAAGGTGATTTTCTCGGTGTTTTTCGGGTAAGTCAGCAGGATTTTATGACGTCCGCCTTTGGTAATGACCTTCGCTTTGGTGAATTCGTTTTCGCTTTCCAGGTAAAAATAAAAATGCTGGTTTTGGGCCCAGGCCCGGGATCTGCGGCTGCCTGAAACTGCTTTTTTCGATTCGATGTTCATCTCGCAGTCGAGCAGCTTGTCGCGGTGGTCCAGGTCCAGTAAAATGTATTTTGCTTTGCTTTTGTTGTTGAAGGTGTAAGTATGGATTCCGGCGCGCTCCGTTACGGCAAGCTGTACCCGGATGCCCGAATTGAGCAGCACCTCGTAATAGCCCGGCTCGGCTTTTTCATTTTTATGCGAAAAGGAGGCCCCGTAGCCGTTCGCTGCTTTGTAGGACGGATCAATCGCCGCTTTGCCCTGCTGCGGAACGGTGAGCAAATCATTGAGGTCTTCCACGCCTGTACCGCTCAGGTGGGTGTGGCTGAAGCCGTAAATGACCGAATCGGAGTAATGGTAACCCGAGCAGCCGTCCCAGCCGTTATAGCGCGTATCCGGACCAAGCTGCATCATTCCGAAAGGAGCAACCGCCGAAGGATGGGTATGCCCGTGGGCACCGGTGCCTACAAAAGGATTCACATGCTGGCTGAAATCGTAGCGGCGGCGTTCGGCTACTTCCTGTTTGGAAGGATCGAGCTTTTTCTTGCGCTGTTCCTGGTTTTGGTTTAATTCCTCGACCTGACTAAATGCATTTAGTGTGATGCATAAAAAAAAACAACTAATGAGCTTCATTGAAATTAAATTTTAAGGTATTCCAGAAGACGGCTGCCGAAGCACCCAGGATCGCGGCGTTCATTTCATTTAGTGCTGATACGCGGATTTCGATTTTATGCTGGTAAATGTTGAGCAGGTTGGCATCCATGGCTTTTTTGACCTTATCGGTAAAATAACTTCCGCTGAGGGAAAGCCCACCGAAGAGAATAAAAGCCTGGGGATCGGAGAAAGCGGCAAAATCAGCCAGGGAAGAACCCAGGATTTCGGCTGTGTAATCGACAATCTCGCGGGCAAACACATCGCCTTTCAGGGCCAGTTCAAAGACCTGCTTGGCGGTCGGTTCACTAATGGTATTAAGTTCGGAATCCTGCTTGTTGATGGAGTTGAGCTCGCGCACACTGCGTACCACTCCGGTGGAGGAAACGTAGGTTTCAAGGCAACCCAGCCGCCCGCAGCCGCAAAGCCTCCCGTTCGGAATTACGCGGATGTGGCCGTATTCGCCGGCAATGCCGTGTTTTCCAAAGAGCAGCTCATTGTTACTAATGATCCCGCTGCCGAGTCCCGTACCAAGGGTAATTTCAACAAAATCCGTCAGGTCGCGGGCATTACCGAACAGCTTTTCACCGATTGCAGCTGCATTGGCATCATTGCTGAGCAGCGTTTTTTTGCGGAATTTTTTTTCGAAGATAGCGACCATCGGGATAACGCCCTTCCAATGCAGGTTCGGGGCGAAATCAATCGTTCCGGAAAACTGGTTGCCGTTCGGCGCACCGATCCCGACCAACTGGTCAATGTCGCAGGATTTGGAAGCAAAATCGAACAGGAAATCGGCAAGGTCTTCCGCTTGGGCGAATTTGCGCGTGGGAACGCTTTGTTCAATCAGGATTTTCCCTGTATGATCAACTAAACCGTAGGCCGTGTTGGTGCCGCCGATGTCAATACCGAGTGCAATTTTATCCATTCGAACGACAAATATAAGAATTAATTCGAT
>CBINGV010000250.1:0-5494 GCA_966250255.1 uncultured Flavobacteriales bacterium
TGGATACTTCTTCGTCTTCGATCGGAACGATATTCGGCATGTATTCCACGATGGTCACTTCTGTTCCGATGGCATTGTAAAAATAAGCAAATTCCACGCCGATTGCGCCGGAACCGACAACGATCATTTTCTTTGGCTGGGAAGGAAGGCTCATGGCTTCGCGGTAGCCGATCACTTTTTTACCGTCCTGCGGCAGGTTTGGCAAAGCACGCGAACGGGCACCCGTAGCGAGAATAATCCCTTTGTCTGCTGAGTATTCAGTCGTTTTTCCGTCTTCAGCCGTTACAACTACTTTTTTCCCGGCCTTCACCGCGCCAAAACCTTTAATGACATCGATTTTGTTCTTTTTCATCAGGAACTGGATCCCGGCCGACATACCGTTGGCTACCCCGCGGCTGCGCTCAATGATCGCATTGAAATCCGGGCTTCCGTCCTTCACGGTAATGCCATAATCCTTGGCGTGGGTTAAATATTCATATACCTGGGCGCTTTTGAGCAGTGCTTTTGTTGGGATACAACCCCAGTTGAGGCAGATGCCGCCCAGGGATTCCTTTTCAACGATTGCTGTTTTCATGCCCAGCTGGGAGGCACGGATTGCAGTCACGTAACCGCCGGGACCACTACCGATAACTATAATGTCGTAATTCATAATTCCAATTTATTCAGCTGCGAAGGTAAGTATAAAAGCTGAATAATCGGAGTGCCGGAAATCAGAAATTTTGCAGATCGGGAAAGCTTAATGGGCAATGACGATTTTCTGGATCCCCAGGTTGGTTTCCATGAAATAAATCCCGCTTGGTAATGCGGAAACGCTGATGCTCTCAGGGATTTCATCACTCACTTCCGTGAACACAATGCCCGAATGATCGGTGAGTTTCACGTATGTAATATCCAAAGCCTGGTTCAGGAAAATTGTCTCACCTGTGGGATTTGGCGAGCTTACGACGCTTAAAAAATCGTTTTTTTTTAATTCAAGCGGGTTTTGCACGTTCAGGAGGTGAAAGCGCGGTAGCTCCACGCCGTTTTCAGCCCGGAAAGCAGGTGTAAGCGTATAATTTCCGGCATATGAAAGCTGGGTGAAGGGCGTGATTTCATGACTGAAAGAAACATCCAGGTAGAAGCCGTGTGCCTTGATCTTATTGGAAGTATAGCTGTAATCGTTGTTGAGGAAAAAATCCGTGCTCAGGGAATCCAGCACCGTCACTTCTTTGTCGAATTTCAGGCGGAGTGCTGAGGAAGAAAGGGTTTCGATGCTCAGCAGTTTCGGGGCGCTGAGATCAGTTCCCTGGTGTTGGTTGTAGGTGCCGGTCATCAGGGCGTAAAATGCGCGATCGGCAAAACGCCGGTAACCCGCTTCAAATTCAAAATGACAGCTGTCGACGATCCGGAAGGGAATGCCATGTGTCGGAATGAGGGTAATGAGCGGGTTGTTTTCTGCGAGCTGCCGCTGCGCCTCGGTAACGATCTGCATTTTTTCGGTCGGGGTTTCGCAGCCTTTTGCCGTTTGAAACATAATGATCCGGTCCAGGTTCGGGAAATCGTCATGCCAGGCGTTGTACAGCAGGTTGAATTTGTTCTGGTAGCTCTGCACCGTAGTGCTTTGATTGGAGGCCGCGTCGTGCTCGCCCTGCGACCAGAGGATCACGTGGACAAAATCAATCAGTCCCGCATCGTTAATCCGCTTGTAAAGCCGCGAATAATTTGAATTGAGCTGGGTTTTGTAATGCTCATCGCGCTGGAAAAAATTAATGCCTGTACCACCGTGGGCGCCATTGAAGATCGCGACCGGAATGTGCAGGCTGTCGATGAGCTTGCGGGCGAGGAAAAGTCCCCACTGGCCGCAGTTCCCGGGTGTGCTTTTGTCTCCGTCGCCCTGCCCGATCCGCCATTGCAGATCCGCCTGCATTTGTGCGGGTTCGTTATGGCCGCTGCCGAAAACCCGGATAAAATCCGATGAAAGGTAGGCTACGCTTTGAGGCCCCCGTTTTTTTGCTTCTGCATTGGACTGCCCCTGGATAACCAGGACATCGCCGCAAACGAGCCGTTCGGCCTGCCGGATAAGGGTGGAATCATTTTCCGAATAGCCATAGGTGGCCAGGCGGTATTCCGCCAGCTCGGCGGGGATATTAAAGTAAACATGAAACCAGGTGCTGTCAATATCGGGGCTCAGGTCTACGATCCGCAAGCCGACCACTTCATTGCCCCGGTAAAAATACATTTTCAGGGACTGGAACATATCGGGGTTATACTGCTGGTAGTAGCCTTTTACATGGACTTGTCCCTGCCCGGTAGCTTTGTCGCGACCAAAAAAATGCAGGTTCGCCGGGAATTCCAGGAAAACAATGTTCGCTGAAAGCTGCGTAAAAATTGCGAGGAATAAAATAAGAAATGCAGTCTTCATTCTTGGATAGTATTTCATTTTGCGGGCGTCAAATATAAGATTAAAATTAGAGAAGAATTGTTAACGGAATTTTATTTTTTAGTAGGATAATGTTGCAATTTTCCGAAAATCGGGCCAATCCGTCACATGCCTTATTTTTACCATCAAGTGTACCCGGGAAGCTAAAAAGCACTACTTTTAAA
Source organism: uncultured Flavobacteriales bacterium (assembly GCA_966250255.1). GTDB lineage: Bacteria > Bacteroidota > Bacteroidia > Flavobacteriales_D > Crocinitomicaceae > M2408. Next base: position 2,584 of record CBINGV010000250.1, read on the forward strand.
AACAAAAATTCGATAACTATGAAAGCGATCCTTATCCTCGCATTGGCCTTCGGAATGAGTGCTTTTGCCCAAACGCCGGTTAAAACCCTGAAAAAAGACATCAGCCTGCAATTACAGTCGGCTTCTGGAACGAACGGGATATCCGTGGCGTACAACCCCCATTTGAATGTGTATTACTCGGTTTTTGCCGGGAATGCAAGCTTTCCGCTGGAAGTGCATAACGCCGTTACCGGGCAATCGATCAGCAGTTGGGAAGTGGGCGCCGATATCCGCGGCATGTGGTACAACCCGAAAAAGAAAATGCTGGAAGGAATCCTCGTAGGCAACGAAGGAAGTTATACGATGGCGGTGACCGAAGCCGGGCCGTCTTCACCGGAAACAACCGGCATCGCTTACGGGATGGATTTCAATGATATTGCCCGTTTCCACAACAAAAAGGTGTATTTCCTGAATGGCAACGGCCTGACGGTTTTCAAACAGGGAAAGCTCAAGGCAGTTAAAAATGTTTACCCGGAAGCTTTCGGCACCCAGGGAGTGGATAACTTCAATACTTACGGTTTTTTCCATACCGGGGTAAAAGGCTATGAAATCGGGGTGTACAATTCCGTCGAGAAAAAAATATATCTCTTCAGCGAAGCGAATGGTAAAACTGCTGCGGTGGTCGACATTGCTTTCGATAAAGAGTACCTCGAGCTGAACCGCTTTAAAATTGCATACGCCAACCAGCGCGTATTCCTTTACGATGTGGATTCCCGCAGCTGGGACGGGTACAAATTATTCTGAAATTAAAAATTGAAAATGGAGAATTTTTTCGTTCTCCATTTTTTGTTTCACTAATTTAAATCAAGAATTATTGGACTTAATTTTCCATTCTTCATTCTAAATTCTCATTTTATTTTTCAAACTCGGAAGTCACGGACGGTTTGATTTTCCCGTTCAGGATATCCAGCACGCTTTCGCGCAGCTCCTTGTCAGGCATCATGTCGTTAAAGCCAAGGGGAAAGGTCGTGTGCTCCTTTTCTTTGAGCATAGTGAAGATGTATTTGCTTTGTCCCAGCTCGGCCGCAAGCGGTGAGTATTCGGTTTGGATGACCCGGTCGAGTGTCTGGTCGGGATTGATCACATAGAATACGTGCTTGTAGTAAATCTCTTTTTTATCTCCCGTTTCATAACGCTCATAGGCCTGGATTTGCTTGTCTTCCCAGTTGAACTGGTCAAAACAGAACTGCTCGTCCAGCCGGCTGCCTATGAGCAGGCCTTTTGCTTTGGCTTCGTATAATTTGTCGCGGTAAATTTTGGCCTTGGCTGCTTCTTTTTTGCGGTTATACACCTGCGCCATTTTGGCATAAGTGGAGTAATCGTTGGGGCGCAGGTTCAGTAAATCCAGGAAAGAGCTTTCGGCCTGGTCGTAATTTGCCGCTGTAAATTCAATCACGCCGATGTTAAACAACGCATTTAGATAAGTGTCGCTCTCCTTGCTGACCTTTTCCTTTACGACCCGGTAAGCCGCCAGGGCTTGTTCGTTGTCTTTTTTGTCCGAATAAATCTGGGCAACCATTGCATAGGCCCTGTCCGGCGGATCCTGTTTTTTTACAGCATTTTCGTAAGCCTCAAGCGCTTGGTCGTATTGTCTCAGCTCGTAATAGGCATCGCCCAGACCGCTGTAGGATTTCGCATGATCGGGGTTCAGGCGGATCGAAAGCTGGAATTCCTCAGCTGCTGCAGCATACTGCCTGATGAAATTGAGCGTGGAAGCCTTGATGAAATGCGGTCCCGGGTCTTTCGCGTCTTTTTCGATCGACAGGTCCATGTATTTTATGCAGTTATTGTCGTCTTCGGTCATGTAAAAAGCCAGGCCCAGGTAATAAAGCGATTTGGCGGAAAGCTGGTCTGCCTTCGGCTTGTATTTTTGAATGATTTTCTGGTATTCGCCGGCGTCCGACCATTTTTTGATTTCGCCCAGCGCCTTGTCCTGGCTAAAGCCGAAAGCCGAAAAAGAAATAAAAATAACAAGGAAAAAAAATCTGTTCATAGCTGCCTGTTTTTGTGGAAAAGTCTGTTTCTTTTTCAAAAATAGCAATCCGGTGCGATTCAAGCCCTATCATGGGATTTTTTGTTGATAAAAGCTGATAACTCGAAGCGTTGTAAATTGCCTTTTTTTGTATTTTTGTTTCCCTGTTTGTCCGCATCAGGCAGGCCCCAAATTGCTCAGCATGTATATCATTTTCGATACGGAAACAACCGGTCTTCCCAAGGATTGGAACCTCGATTATACCCACACGGACAACTGGCCGCGCGCGGTGCAGATTGCCTGGCAGCTCCACGATGAATTCGGGGCCCTGGTGGAAGCGAAGGATTTCCTGATCCGGCCGGATAATTTCGATATTCCCTTTGATGCCGAGAAAGTACACGGTATTTCGACCCAACTTGCCCAGGAAATGGGGGAGGACCTGGAAAGCGTAGCGAAAATCTTCAACGAAGCGCTCAACAAAGCAAGTTTCGTAGTGGGCCAGAACATCGGCTTTGATAAAAACATCATGGGCGCCGAGTTTCATCGCCTCGGGATCGAAAATCAATTGCAAATGCTCCCGGTGCTCGACACCTGTACGGAAACTTCCGCCAAAATCACCTCGTTTATCGATTTTTTCAAGAACGGCGATAAGCGGGAAGTGAAGAAAAACCGTTTCGGCGATCCGATCCTCGAAAACGGGCAGGAAGTGCGTGAAAGTGCCTACTTCAAAAATGATGAGGGCGCGATGGAGCGCGAGCAGGTCCGGAAATCAGCCGCTCATTGGTACGATTTGCCGAAAGAGCAGCTGGAGCGTGTGCTCGGAGACATGAAAAAGCAAAAGTTCCCGACACTTTCTGAATTGCACCAGGCCCTGTTCGATGCCCCGTTTGCCGAAGCCCA
>CBINGV010000251.1:0-5479 GCA_966250255.1 uncultured Flavobacteriales bacterium
TTAATCTCCCCTGCGCCATCGCTAAAGCTTTTGCGGCATGCGATCAAGGGGAGAAGTTGTTTTTCCCCTCTATGCTTACGCCGTAGCTATAGCATAGGGGCAGGAGGGGATAAAGGGGAGGATTCTCATGAAAATCTATAAAGGATGCAAAACCAAAAGCATAAATTCCAGATCAAAGAAGGCGTAAGCTACATCAACTGTGCTTACATGGCGCCACTTTTGAAATCCTCGGAAGAGGCAGGAATCGCAGGCATGATCCGCAAGCGGAACCCGTTCGAGATTGCGCAGGAAGATTTTTTCACGGATGTGGAGCGCGTGAAGCAGCTTTTTGCCCGCGTGGTGAATTGCCAGCCGGGCCAGGTGGCGCTTTTTCCTTCCACGTCTTATGGTTTTGCTTCGGTTTTAAACAATATTTCCTCCGAAGGGCGCAAGCATGCTGTGCTGATTGAAAACGAATTCCCGAGCGGGTATTTCGCTGCCCGGAAATGGGCGGACAAGCATGGGGCCAGGCTCGAAGTTATCGGCGCCGGGGATTCCGCAGCCCGCATTGAAAACTGGAACGAGGAGTTGCTGCGGGCCATCACCCCGGAAACGGCTTTTGTGCTGCTTTCTTACGTCCACTGGATGGATGGGGCGATTTTCGACCTGAAACGCATCGGCGATCAATGTAAAAAAACGGGCGTAAAGCTCCTTGTTGACGGCACCCAGGGAGTAGGCGCTTTGCCGCTTGATCTGCAGGAATGCCATGTCGACGCCCTGGTTTGTGCAACTTACAAATGGCTGCTCGGGCCTTATTCCAGCGCTTTGGGATACATCAGCGAGTCCTTTGCGGGTGGCGATGCGATCGAAGAATCCTGGATGAACCGCAGCAATGCACAGGATTTTGCGAACCTGGCGAATTATGAAAATACATATTTTCCGCAGGCCGGTCGTTACAACGTAGGTGAAACCAGCGATTTTATGAAAATCCCGATGCTGATCGACAGCCTGGGGCAGCTCCTGGAATGGGAAGTTGCCGGAATCCAGGCCTACTGCAAAAATATCCTTTCGCCGCTTCGTGATTTCATGGCGGAAAACGACGTTCACCTGGAGGAGGAACAGTTTCAATCCCGTCACCTCGTTGGTTTCCGGATGAACGAGCGCCTGAATGCACAGGAGCTGATCCCGGCTTTGAAAGCCAATCACATTATCCTCTCCGTTCGTGGAAATTCGCTGCGGGTTTCGCCGCATGTTTACAATACAAACGAAGACATCGAAAAGCTGATCGGCGTCCTGAAACAAAACATCAAAATCATCCAACATTCATAATTCATCATTTCTGAAAATGACCACCGAAGAGCTCTTAAAGAAAGTCAGGAAGATCGAGATCAAGACGAAAGGCTTGACCCGTCACATCTTCTCGGGCGAGTACCACTCCTCGTTCAAGGGGCGCGGTATGGCTTTCAGCGAGGTGCGTGAATACCAGGTGGGGGATGAGGTGCGCACGATCGACTGGAACGTGACCGCCCGGTTTAATACGCCTTTTGTCAAAATTTTCGAGGAGGAACGCGAATTGACCGTGATGCTGATCCTCGATCTTTCCGGATCGGCCTTTTTCGGTTCCAAAAGCCGCTCGAAAAAAGAGCTGGCGCTGGAACTGGCTGCCGTGCTGGCCTTTTCCGCCGATTCAAATAACGACAAGGTCGGGGCGATTTTCCTGACGGATAAGGTTGAAAAATACATCCCGCCGGCCAAGGGCAAAAAGCACATTTTGTATTTGCTACGCGAACTGATCGAATTTGAGCCGAAAAGCAAGGATACGGACATTGCCGAGGGCTTGCGCTTTTTCCGCAATGTCACCAAAAAACGGAGCATCGGCTTTGTGATCAGCGATTTTATTTCCGACAATCCCTTCATGGATGCCTTTAAAATTTCCAGGCGCCGCCACGATATTATTGCGCTCCGCCTGACCGATCCGGCCGAGCAAAACTTACCGAACCTGGGCATGATCCAGCTGTTCAACGCCGAAACCGGCACCAAAACCTGGGTGAACTCTTCTTCCCAGCAGGTACGCCAGGATTTCATTAACCAATACCGGAAGCACGAGCTGGAATTGCACAATGCCTTCAAAAAATCCGGCGTGGATTTCGCGACCTTTTCCACCACCGAGGATTATATCCCGGTTTTAAGCGCTTTATTTCAACACCGGAGATGAGGTTTTTGCTGGGATCCATAGCGTTTTTTTCCTGTTGTGCCCTGCTGGCGCAAAGCAAGGCCTACGTGAAACAAGGGGAGCTGCAGATCGGCGAGCAGACCGAGCTCATCTATGAATTCGCTTTCGAAAAGGACGCGGAGCCACCGCAATTTCAGCCCTATAACAAAATCATTCCCTGCCTGCGCCGGAGCCAGACTTCGGAAGTAAGCCTGGGCGACGCCGTTGAGCTGGAGATCCTGGGGGAATTTAAAGATACCATCCTTTCGAAGAACGGGTATAAATTGTGGCGCGGAAGCTATACCATTACCGTTTGGGACACGGGCTACCTTGTCATTCCGCAGGCAACGATCACCTACCGCGATTCGATCACGGATTTCAACGTGGTTTTGCTGACGGTGAAGATGCCGAAGCTGGAAGAGGGACAGGACATTTACGACATTAAGGAAAGCTTTGTGGAGGTGGAAAACGAATACATTTCCTGGCTGAAAAGCTGGTGGTGGGCTATCCTGCTGGTGATCGCCGCGCTCGTAATTACCTGGATCTATGTCCGAAAAGCCAACAAGCCGAAACCCGTTCCGAAAAAAACACTCAGCCTCAAAGACCGGAGCCTCTATGCGATTGACGGGCTTGAGCATGCGCGGCTCTGGGAAAAGGCCCAGGTAAAAGAACATTACATCGAGCTTTCTTTTATCCTGCGTTCGTACCTGGGAGGCCGCTACCAGGTAAACCTGCTTGAAAAAACGAGCCACGAAGCGGCCTTGCTGCTGACTAAACTGAATTTAAGCCCGGATACGGTACAAACCATTAAAATGCTCCTGGATTATTCCGACCTGGTGAAATTTGCCAAATCGACCCCGACGGAATTCGATATCCTGAGAAACCTGGCCCAGGCACGGCAGATCATTGCCGAAACCAGCCCTTTGGAAATAGATAAAGATGTGGACTGACTGGAACATAGCGATCTGGGAATACGATTTCCTTTCCCCGCACTGGCTCTGGCTGCTGTTGCTGATCCCAGCCGTGCTGTGGTGGATCTTCTACCTGCAGCGCAATGAGCGGGGAGAATTCAAATTTTCGCGCACGGAAAACGAGCAGCAGAACCTGGGCGAAGACTGGATTAAATACCTGCGCTGGAGCATTACGCTCAGTTATGGCCTGATCCTTTCGCTGCTGGTGATTGCCCTGGCCAAACCGATCCACTGGTCGGGCTATGATGATTTTGACGAGAATTACAAAAACGGGATCGATATAGTGATCGCGATGGACATTTCGGTATCGATGCTGGCCCGCGATTTTTCACCGAACCGCCTCGAGGTTTCCAAAAAAGTAGCGAAGGAATTCATCGACGGGCGGCGGGGCGACCGCATCGGGCTTGTTGCTTACGAAGGCGAGGCTTACACGGCCTGTCCTTCCACGCTGGATTATGATATTCTCAAAACCCAGATCACGCAGCTGCAGCCGGGGCTGCTCGAAAGCGGCACCGCTATCGGTGTCGGCCTTGGAACAGCGGTTACCCGTTTGCGCAACGACAGCCTGCCTTCGAAGGTGATCATCCTGCTTACCGACGGGGTCAACAATGTCGGCGATATTACCCCTGAGATGGCCGCTGAACTGGCCCGGGCCAAAAAAATCCGCGTTTATACGATCGGTGTGGGTTCCCTCGGAATGGCGCCTTCGCCGGTGTTCACCCCTTTCGGTATCGAATACCAGAATATGCCGGTGGAAATCGATGAATTGACCCTCAACAAAATCGCTTCGATCACGGGAGGGAAATATTTCCGCGCAACAAACGAGGAAAGCCTGCGTACGATCTATAAAGAAATCGAAAAGCTGGAAAAACGCAAAATGAAAGACCAGGATTTCAAATCCGAGCCGCCGGCCCGGCCCCTGCCTTTCCTGAATTGGGCCATAGCCTTGTTATTGGCGGTCTTCAGCCTGCAAATCTTCTATTTCAAAAGTTATGAGTAGCCCGAAATACACCTATAATATGCGCCTGATCCTGGGGGGGATTTTCCTTTGGGAACTGCTGTTCTGGGCTTTGTTCGGGCTGATTGTATGGCTCATGGACGGCTTTTCGTCGTCAGCCTCGGTGCACCTGGCCTTCAAAGACCCGGATAAGCTGAATTATGTAGCCTTGCTTGTCCCGGTGATCGGGGCTTTCATTTGGTTCATGGGCTGGAAAAACAAGCGCCTGGGCAGCCTGGGAGATGAACGGGTTTTGGCGCTCATCCTGCACCCGATCGATTCTTCCCGGGTCTTTTTCCGTTTTTTCCTGTTCCGGAATGCGCTTGTATTGGTGATCATCGCTATGGCGCAGCCTATTTTTGGCAACAAAAAAGTGTCCGCTACGCTCGAAACGATGGAGCTTGTGCTGGCGATTGACGTGTCGAGCTCGATGAACACGCGTGACATCGATAGCGAAACTTCCCGCCTGGAGGTGGTCAAGCGTGCGATGAACCAACTGGTGAACACCCTGCACGGGGAAAAGATCGGGATTTCCATCTTTGCCGGAAGTTCCTACCTGCAATTGCCGCTGACCGCCGATTACGAAGCGGCCAAGATGTACATCCATGAAATTGAGACGAACATGGTTTCGAACCAGGGGACCAACGTAGGCGCCGCCCTGGATATTTCGTCGCGCATGTTTTCCAAAGATAAAACCAGCAAGGCGATTTTAGTAGTGACCGACGGCGAAGACCACGAGGGCGGGGTGGATGAGCACCTGGTCGCTTTAAAAGAAAACAACATCACGCTGGCGGTACTCGGGATAGGCACTGAAAAAGGAGGCTTGATCCCGAACGACCCGGAAAACCCCGAATTGGGCTACAAAACCGATGCGGCGGGCCGTACCATCGTTTCCCGTATGAATCCCGGTTTTATTCGCAGGTTGGCTGAAAAAGCCGGTGGGTTTTCGGTCATTTCAGATTCACCTTACCCGAGCCTGGAAGGTATCCTCGACAACATCAAACAGATGAAACGCAGCACGGTCGATAACATCGAAATGGACATCAAAGAAAATTGGTACCAAATCCCGCTGGCGCTGGGCATGCTTTGCTTACTGCTGTTTGTGCTGCCGTTAAGATTAAATAGATTAAGATAATTTATTGATTTCCTGATCTAATTTTAAAATAAAGAGGTTAAAATAATTGCAATTTAGAGTATTTTCTAAGCTCAGTTCTTTGAAAATTTCCGGATTATGTGATTCATTATATTCTTTAGAATATGATCTTAGTAACTCTTTAGGTTCAATTATACTCATAGGATCTGGAAAAGGCTCAATATTAC
>CBINGV010000252.1:0-5440 GCA_966250255.1 uncultured Flavobacteriales bacterium
ACTTCGGGACGGGGCGGTAGTCGAGAATCCACCCCTCCTTCAGGTCGTCCGGGTTGGATGAAAAAGAAAGCTGGGCGGCTTCGGCGAGCTCATCGCTGTCTACCTCTTTGGTGCGGTCATGACCGCCAACAAGCTCGGCAATGCGTTCGCGGTTGATATCAAAACCGACTACTTTTCTTTTCTTCCCAAATTCAACGGCCAAAGGCAGCCCGACGTAGCCCAGGCCGATAATTCCTATCTTTTTCATTCAGTTTTCTTGTTTTTAAGTTGACAAATATAGTTAATTTTTTCGTTATCTATGCTGTATTCACCGCCTAGCAAGCGGTACTTTTCCGGCAGGACCCGGGTTTTCCGGATGGCAAAATGAATGCTGTCCAGCTCCAGGGCGAAAAGCGGCAGAATATTGTTTTGGTTGACACCACCGGCGGCAATTACGCCTAACTTTCCCTTTGTTTTATGGACCAGCTCCCCGAGTTTTTCATAGCCTGAATCCACCGTGGAAACGGAGCCGGCGCTCAAGATCCGGTCAAAGCCCAACTCTGCAAGGAAGACAAGCGCTTCATCCTGGTTTTCACAAAAATCAATGGCCCGGTGGAAGGTTGCTTCCAGTTTTTCATCGGCCGCGATCCGAAAGAGGCGCTCCACGTGCTTTTGCTCAATCCGATCCTTTTCGTCCAGGCAGCCGAACACCACTCCCCCCGCGCCCAAAGCAGCCGCAAGCCGGATTTCTTCCGCCATGATGTCCACTTCCGAAGCCGAATAGCGAAAGCCTCCGGCACGGGGCCGGACCATCACCTGGACCTTGTCCGAAAGCGACACACAAGCTTTGATCATCGCCGCGCTTGGGCTCAACCCGCCCAGGTCGAAAGCAGAAACCAGCTCCACCCGTTCGACTCCATGGGCCAGGGCAAGCTTTACCTCTTCGGGATTTTCCAAAACAACTTCCAGCTTCATACCCATTTTTGCAAATACCAGTCCACGGTGCGTAAAATACCCGTTTCAAAATTTTCTTCGGCTTTCCAGCCCAGCTGCTGCTCAATTTTAGTCGCGTCGATCGCATACCGGCGGTCGTGGCCCGGACGATCATTCACAAAGGTGATCAAATCGCGGTAAGACTGCCCGTCGGCCCGCGGAATTTTATCGTCCAGGATTTCCGTGATCTTATTTGCAATGTAGAGGTTGTCGCGCTCATTGCGGCCGCCAATGTTATAGGTTTCGCCCGGAACACCCTCGTGGAAAACCAAATCGATCCCCCTACAGTGGTCTTCGACATACAGCCAGTCGCGCACATTTTTCCCGTCACCGTAGATCGGGATAGCTTCCAGGCGCAAGGCCTTCCGGATAATCGTGGGGATCAGTTTTTCATCGTGCTGATGCGGCCCGTAATTATTGGAGCAATTGCTGGTCACTACCGGCAAACCATAGGTATGAAAATAACTTCTCACCAAGAGGTCGCTGCTTGCTTTTGAAGCGCTGTACGGGCTGTTCGGTGCATAAGGCGTTTCTTCCGTGAAAAGGCCGCTCTCACCCAGGGTTCCGTAAACCTCGTCCGTAGAAATATGGAGAAAACGCGCACCTTCGTATTCGTCGCGCACATCGAAGGGCTTTTCCATCCAGAGCTTACGCGCTACGTCCAGCAGGTTAAAGGTTCCATTGATGTTCGTTTGAATAAAAGCTTCCGGCCCGCTGATCGAATTGTCCACGTGCGATTCGGCGGCAAAATGGATGACGCCGCGGATGTTGTATTCCGTAAAGATCTTTTCCAACAAAGGACGATCACAGATGTCTCCCTGGATAAAGGTGTAACGCTCGTTATTTTCGAGCCCTTCCAGGTTTTCCAGATTCCCGGCATAAGTCAGCTTATCCAGGTTAATGATATGATAAGCGGGGTAGCGCTCATAAAAGCCGCGAACAAAATTCGAGCCGATAAAACCTGCTCCCCCGGTGATTAAAATTCCTTTCATACGCTGGTGTGTTGATTAAAAAGGCGAAATGAATTCGTCAAAAAGCGGCAGGATTCCGTCTTTCAGCGAAAGCTTTACCTGCGAAGGGTCAATTTTCCAGTCAATGCCCAGTTTGGGATCGTTCCACAAGATCCCGCTTTCGGATTCGGGAACATAAGCTTTGTCTACCTTATACGAAACAAGTGCTTCGGGACTGAGCACCGCAAAACCATGGGCAAAACCGGGCGGTACAAACAGCTGGAGCTTGTTTTTTTCACTTAAAATCCGCGCAATATGACGGCCGTAAGTCGGTGATTTTTTGCGAATATCCACCGCCACATCCAGGATTTCCCCTTTGATGGCACGCACCAGTTTGGCCTGAGCAAAAGGCGGTTTCTGAAAATGCAGGCCGCGCAAAACCCCGTAGGTGGAAAACGATTCATTGTCCTGTATGAAGTTCGTCCGGCTGATCTTGTCGCTAAACGCCCGCTTGTTATAAGATTCGAAAAAGTAGCCGCGCGCATCACCGAACACTTGCGGTTCAATGACATAAACGCCTTCTATTTCCGTTTTTGTGACATTCACTGTTTTTCGAGTAGTTTAAGTAAGTAGCTGCCGTAACCGGATTTCGAAAGGGGCTCGACCAGTTTGCGCAGCTGGTCCGCATCGATGTATCCCATATCCAGGGCAATTTCTTCGAGGCAGGCAATTTTGAGGCCCTGGCGCTGCTCGATCGTCTGGATAAAAGCACTGGCCGCTAGCAGGGATTCGTGCGTTCCCGTATCCAGCCAGGCAAAACCGCGTCCCATCAGCTCCACTTTCAGGCCTCCGCGCTTGAGGTAAATTTCGTTGACTGTTGTGATTTCCAGCTCACCGCGCGCAGACGGCTGGATGGATTTGGCAATTTCGATCACTTCGTTCGTATAAAAATACAGGCCGATCACCGCGTAGTTTGATTTCGGCTCCCGCGGCTTCTCTTCGATGGAAATCACGTTGCCGTTTTTATCGAATTCAGCAACCCCATAGCGCTCCGGGTCGGAAACATAGTAGCCGAAAACCGTGGATTTACGCTCCTGCTCCACATTCAGGCGGGCCTGCTGTAACATATCCGTTAAGCCGTGGCCATAAAAAATATTGTCGCCCAGAACAAGACAAACATCATCGTCACCGATGAATTCCTCCCCCAGGATAAAGGCCTGCGCCAAACCATCCGGGCTGGGTTGTTCTTTGTAAGAAATACTTAATCCGAGGTCGCTGCCGTCGCCAAAAAGCTTTTTGAAATTCGGCAAATCATTGGGGGTCGAAATAAGGAGGATTTCACGGATCCCACTCAGCATGAGCACCGAAAGCGGGTAATAGATCATCGGTTTGTCATAGATTGGCAAAAGCTGCTTGGAAACACCTTTCGTGATGGGGTACAAACGCGTACCGGAACCGCCTGCCAATACAATGCCTTTCATTAGTTCTTCGCTGCTTTAACGTTTCTGATTACCCGGCGGATTAACAGGAAAACAACACAGAGGAAGCCCCCGATGAAACCGCCGAAGATAATTCCTTTGATTTTGCCGAGCTTCTCAATTTCGAGCGGGAAAATCGGACGGTCAATCACTTCAATCAAAGGTGTCTGGTTCAGGAGATTCATTTTCGAAATCTCGAGATTTTTGACCAATTCCGCCAGGATAGCCGAGTTGGCTTGTACATCCACCTGTTTTTTCGCCGTCGGAACGCGCTTGATATTCATGGCTGGGTTGAGCCCGAAAACCTGGTCGTTCGTAGAAGCTACGCCCACCAGCGCCGTATACAGCTCTGTGCGCACGGAATCCACCTGGATCTGGAGAATATCGACGTTCTTTTTGGCTTTCTTGATTTTAGTCGCGATGTAATATTCGGAAACCACCTCGATCAGGGATTCCGGGAAGTATTTGGAAAAATGCTCGTTTTCGGAAATCACGCGGACTTCCAGGATGGAATTTTCATCGTTCGGCTGGGAAATCGACAAATGGTTTTCGACCATGTTTTTGTAGATTTCACCCAGGACACTATCCTTTTGCACCGAAAACTTCAAGCGGTCTTCCCCAGGCAAAAAGTTGATTTTTTTGAGCTGTTTTTTCTCGTTCAGCTTTTCGCGCCAGCCTTTGGATTCGAGGAAGAGCTCCGCATAGGTTTTTTTGCTGTATTTTTTGGATTTTACCGGCTTAAGCAGTGTTTTTTCGACCAGGGAACGGGTTTTCAGGAACTCAAGCATATTCGGCGTGTTGAACAGGCCTCCTTCGCTCGGCATGGCTCCACCGAGACCGATGCTGCTGGCGAGGCTCGCCAATCCGCCCCCACCCGCTTTGGATTCCTCGTCAAGGATGAAGGTCAGGTAAGCCTTGTATTTGGGTTTGATCAGGAAGCTTGCTCCCAAGCCCGCAGCGCCACCCAAAAGACCGATGATCACGATGATTTTCCAACTTTTAAGCAGGAACCTCCAGTTGTCCGCGATCCTGTCCAGGATTTCCTTCAAAGAAAGCTCGTCCTTCGGAATATTCTGAGTCATATTACTTGCTTAACAGGTTAATAATCGCTACGGTCATTCCCGTCAAACTACCGATCACACCGGTAATGCTGGCGATTTCAACCGCAGAAAGTTTATCTTTTTTGCTTTCATCCATCGTAGGCACCACGATTTCGGACCCCGGCCTTATGCGCGGGTAATCCTTGATGCCCAGGAAAGTATTGGTTCGGGCAGCCACGCCATTCGGGTAAACTACATAAATCCGCTTTTTGTCTGCCTTATCCGTAAAACCTCCCACCGATCCGATGTAATGTTTCATCCGTCTTCCTGCATACGGAATTTCGGAGTTAAGCTGTACGTTACCCAGTACTTTTACCGTTTCCACCTTTTTACCTACTACGATCTGGTCGCCCAGCTCAAGGGTCAGGTTTTTACGGCTGCCCGGGTTTTTGGAAAGCTTGTCGTAATCCACCGGGATGGTTACCGTCTGCTTGACGGTTGTTTCGCCTACCGTTTTGTCAACGGTACGCACCACCTTGATGCCGTTTTTATCGGCTTCGTATTTCAGTCCGCCGCTTCGGTTGATGATGTCGAGGATGCGCTCCTTTTTATCCGCAATCACGTAATTACCCGGATATTCCACCTCCCCGGAAACCACGACGAACTGCTGGCGCTCGAAAATCGGCTTTTTACGGATCTGCACCATGTCATAAGGTGACAAGCTTATATTTTTGGTTTGGTCCAGCAAAAGCGTGTCGATTTCAATGACGCGCACATTGGAGACCTGCGTGTTGGACCCTGATTTTTCGTCTTTGATGATGATGGAAGCGATCTCGACCATGCGTGAGGCATTATCTTTCAGGCCACCGGCCAAAAAGATCAGGTCGTAAAGCTTGATGTTCTCAATATACGGGTATTCGCCCGGCTTTTTTACCTGCCCGGAGATATGGATCGTGTTCTGGTTTTTCAGGTCAAACACCGAAGAAATATACAATTCATC
>CBINGV010000253.1:0-5437 GCA_966250255.1 uncultured Flavobacteriales bacterium
TACACGTTGCGTTCACCGGCAAAGCAACAGCTCCGCCGCAAACGTCACCCTGTGTCAATCCAAGCCCGGAAGACAGGGCCATTGCGAAAAGTAAAAGCTGTTTCATTACTTGGTTTTATTAAAGGTGAGAATACTGTACTGGTGTTTTTGCAGGATCAGCTCCAAATCTTCACGCGTGATATCGATTTCGGAAGCAATACTGAACGTGCGTGTTTCGTAATTAAAATCAAGCACATTCTGAAAAGGGTCGCTGAAATTGTTAAATGTTTCACGAATCGGGTCGTAAACCAGTTTCAGGTAATCCACCGAAGTGTTTTCATTCAGCTTGAAGCTGTAGTTGAATTTCTGGGAAAAGCATGAAGTTGACAATAATAGGAAAACTCCATAGATAAGTAGTGTTTTCATAGCCGCATAGTATTTAGAGTCCCGAAGTTTCCAGGGCGGGTAATTCCCTGGGAGCCTCATTACTAAATTAGGATATTATGCGAGCCTAACTTAACAAAATGTTCAAATACGCACTTTTTTTGAACATTTAGTGCAATTCCAATGAACATTTGATTTTTTGATTTACTGGGAATGCATAATTTTTCGCAAATTTCAACGTCCCAAACCCTCCTGATTAAACGATTTAGCTTTTTGAATTGTAATTTTTGGTAGAACAAAAAAGGGTGTTTGTCGATCACAAACACCCTTTTCATATTGTTAAATTATTTTAATTATTCTCTTCGATAATGTAATTCAGCACTTTTTCGATCAAATGCACCCGGTCTTTACCGGTTACATTGTGCAGGTGCATCGGGTAAGGGAAGAAATCCATCTGGATCCCCAGGTCAACGAATTTTTTCACGAGGGCCAGGTTATGCTGCATCACAACCACATCGTCGGAAGTTCCGTGAATGAGCAATAAATCACCTTTCAGGTTCTGGGCATGGTTCAATAAACTGGATTGTTTGTATCCTTCCGGGTTTTCCTCCGGGCGGTCCATGTAGCGCTCGCCATACATCACTTCGTAAAATTTCCAGTCGGTTACCGGGCCTCCGGCTACGCCCACCTGGAAAGTTCCCGGTTGGCGGAGCATCAGGGAAGTGGTCATAAAACCACCGAAAGACCAACCGTGTACCGCCAGGCGGTTCCCGTCGACATAAGGCAGGGATTTCAGGTAATCAACGCCCGTCATCTGGTCTTCCATCTCCAGGGTACCGAGCTGGCGGTGAATCCCGCTTTCGAATGCGAAGCCGCGTTCACCGGAACCCCGGTTATCCAGGGTAAACACCAGGTAGCCCTGCTCGGCCATCCAGTGCATCCAGAGATTGGCGCCATCGAGCCAGGAATTGGTAATCATCTGGGCATGCGGCCCCCCGTAAACGTAAACCATCACCGGGTATTTTTTGTCCGGATCGAAATTGCTCGGTTTGATCAGGCGCGTATACAGGTCTGTTCCGTCTTTGCCCTTGATCACTTTGATTTCCGTTTCACCGATGGCATAATCTTTCAGCTTATTGTCGGAAGTGAGCAATGTTTTCTTTTCCACACCGGCGCCATCCAGCAATAAGGATTTGGAAGGAACGCTGTGGCTGCTGTATTCGTCAAAAATCCATTTGGCATCGGAAGAAACCGCGATGTGGTGCGTCCCTTCATTTTTGGTCAGCAAACGCTGCTTTCCATCCAGGCTAACAGCATAATAAAGGTTGTTCGTTGGGTTTTCACCCGTGGCGCAGAACACGATCTCTTTTCCTTTGTTGATGGCTTGTACAATTTCTTTCGTTACGAATTTGTTCATCGTAAGCTGTTTGATCAGCTTCCCGTCAATGTCATAATAATACAGGTTGTTGAAGCCATCGCGCTCACTGATCCAAATAAAGTTATTGGAAGCATCGGAAGGGAAAAAGGCCGGGTGTTCGGGCTCAATCCACTTGTCGCTCTGCTCTTCGAACAGGGTTTTGACGAAATTTCCGGATTCGGCATTGTAGAGGTTCATCCACATGTGGTTTTGCCCGCGGTTCACTTCAGCAATCAGGATGAACTTTTCATCCGGTGACCAGGAAACATTGGTCAGGTAGCTGTCCGGTGAGCTTTTCGGGGTGATGAAGGAAGTATACTTTGTTTTAAAATTGAAAATCCCGATACGCGGCTTTTCGGATGCCTGTCCGGCCATCGGGTACTTGATGTTTTTGAGTTTGCCCGGCGTTTCGTTGATGTCAAGAATCGGGTAATCGTGCACCTCACCTTCGTCTTTCTGGGCAAAAGCCAGGTAATTGCCGTTCGACGACCAGAAAATCCCGCCGGTGATCCCAAACTCGCTGCGGGCATAGGTTTGTCCCGATACGATGTTCGGATCCTGGTTGTTGGTCACCACCACTGTTTTGCCATCGCTGGTACGAACCTGCAGGTTGTTGGCCATGGTGTAAGCGAGGCACTCGGTATTTTTCTGGTAAGTCTGGTTTTCTGCTTCGGCATTCGCTTCGAGAATCAAACGGCCCTCCTTTTTCTTGGTGTCGTAGCTGTAGTATTTCGTGCCGTCGTTCACGAGGAACACAAACTGGTCTTTCCATTCGAAGCCGGAAAACCAGCTCAATTTGGCATTCAGTACCTTGTTCAGCTCTTCAATCGTCATGAGCACTTCTGCCGTGCCGCCTTTTACATTGCCTTTTTTCAGCACCGTAAAACCTTCCAGGTAAGTATAGTCCGTTGTATTCGGAATCCACTGGAACATGCTCATTTTGTCGGCAGCAAACGCACGGTATTGCTGCGTGACGGATTCTTTTAATGTCAATTGTTTTTTCTGGGCAAACGCCAATGCGCTTAAACAGATAAATAAACACGTGGTAATTTTTTTCATATGTTTTAATTTCAATCGAATTGTTGGGTAGTTGCAGGTGAGTTATAGGGGATGTGGGAGAAGTAAGCAATTGAGGTTTTCACCGGTCACCCTCCCTCAAGGGAGGAAAAGTTAGTTTCTTCTGATAAGCTCGTTGAAGTAATTTTCTACCGGGCGGCCCGCCTGGAAGCAGTCGATAATCAGCTGATCGAGCTTTGCATCAAGCACTTTTTCGGCCGGGAACTGGGCATAGAAATACCATTGTTTGTTGAAGATCAGCGGTTCTTTTTCGGCTGCCTCCCTGAATTCCTTCGGAAGGGTTTTGTTTTTCTCACCGAGAATTTCCCCGAAAACAGCCTTGAAGCCCGGGTCGCTGTACGCTTTTTTGAATTTGCCCGGATCAGCGGCAATGCCTTCGCGCACCAGCTGAAGATCTTCTTTCTCAATTTCATAAACGCCGCCGTAAACACGCACGTGCTCCGGGGTCAGCTCAAAATAAACGCCGTTCACCGCCTTGCTTTTTTTGCCGTTTGGCGCCACAACAGCTGACATCATCAGCTTATACGGGCTCTTGTCTTTGGAAAAGCGAATGTCGCGGTTGATCCGGAAAATGCAGTCTTTCGCCTCCACATCCTTAAAGCTTTTATCCTTTTTGGCAATTTCGCCGATGATGTGCTGCACAAAGTCCTGGAAGGGCTTCTTTACACTTTTTTCATAGCGCTTGCGGTTGGCGTCAAACCAATCCTTGTTGTTGTTGGGGGCCAGGTCCTTGAAAAAATCAAGATAGTCTTTGCTGAAAAATGACATTTATTGGATTTTAGTCGCTAAAAGTAGAATAAAAAGCGATAACATCCAAGCTAAAATAGATGAACGGTTAATAAGTTTTTTGAACTTGTTTATTTCGGGTGCAGCCTTGCCTTATTCCGCCGTGCAGGAGAAGAGCTTCTCACAATCTTTCCCCACCAGGTCGCTGAGGATCAGCTGCGAAGCAAGCACCAGCTGGGTGTAATTCTGCGATGAATTGCCAAACGCGCCGGCTTCGGTTTTCCACATTTCGGTAATGAGCTCCTGGCCGCCCTGTTTCGGGTTGATCTTGTTCACCACCGCTTTTACATTACCGGCACCAGCGTGGTACACGTGCATCACGAAGAGGCGAAACCAGAGATCGCTTTCATTGTATGTCAGCCCCTTATCGTCGAGGATTTTGCGGGCTGCCGGGATACAGACCTTATTAATCAGGGAGGCTGCCGCATAGGCCGATCGGTTAAAATCCTTGCGTTCATCCACATACTTGTTGACCTTGAGGCCATACATCCGTGCCACACCGGGCATCAGCTGGAAAGCGCCGTAAGCGCCCACGTTGGATTTGGCGAGCTTGCCCGGGCTTTCGATCAGGAGAATGGATTGGGCATACCAGGGGTCGACGCTCAGGTTTTCAAAAGCGAGGATGCCTTTTGTGAGGCTGGGATAAACGTCGTCAAAACGGTAAAAATCGCTTTTCCCGGAAGTACAGAGGATTTTTTCACCGACGGGAATATTGTACGCTATGCGCAAACTGTCTTTGATCCGCGCCCGTTCGGTCTCGCCTTTTTTGTTCCAGGCTTTGGAAGAAATGGTACACAATACCTGGCGGTTGGACGCCACATTAATGAGACTGGAATCCGGGTGCAGGCGCATGATCTTTTTCCAGAACAGCGGCTGTTGCAGGCTGTTCCATTTTTCGTCATAAATTGCCTGGGGACTCATCA
The DNA here is from genome assembly GCA_966250255.1 of uncultured Flavobacteriales bacterium. Lineage (GTDB taxonomy): Bacteria > Bacteroidota > Bacteroidia > Flavobacteriales_D > Crocinitomicaceae > M2408. The sequence goes on from CBINGV010000253.1 coordinate 4,567, forward strand.
AAACGCCTGATTTTTCAGGGCTTTTAACTTCAACCATTTCGTTGTCCCAATTGTCAGCCGGGTACTGTGCGTAAATAGGTGCAAAAAATACGCAGAAGATGAGTGATTTCATTCCTTGATTTCGGGTTTTAAACGTGTTTAGCCAATAGTTTCGAGCAAATTACGCAAAATTTTTTAAGTTGTACAAAAAAAAGGCTTAATTTTAAGCGAAAAATCAGCAAAATTGGGGATTATTAACAAAATACTGGCCTTTCCTTTTCTTGTTTTGGTCAAGATTTACCAATGGATTATCAGCCCCATTTTCCCGGCAAGCTGCCGGTATAATCCTACCTGTTCACACTACATGGCAGAAGCTTTACGCGTTTGGGGCCCCTTCAAAGGCTTATACCTTGGCATCCGCCGGATCATGTGCTGCCATCCCTGGGGCGGTTTCGGCGATGATCCGGTTCCGAAGCGTTAATGTGTTTCATGTGATAATATGCTAATGTCTTAATGTGCTAATATATAATTGTGTTTCAATTAGCACATTAGCATATTAAATCATTAACACATTTAAACTAGAGTTTCTTCAGTCTTTCCAGCTCAATTTTGATCAAACGGATTTCTTCCTCGAGGCGGGCATTATCAGGCGGAGGCGTTTGGTAGCTTCCCTTATGATCGAGGAAAGCCCGCTTGAAATCGGATTTTTCGAGGTTAAGGTTTTCAAAAAAAGCAACAACTTCCACATTCAACACACCCAGGATCTGGTACAAACGGGCCACGGTCATTTCCGTTTCGCCACGCTCAAGGTTGGACAGGGTTGAAACCGAAATTTCCAGTTCATCGGCGAGCGCTTCCTGGCTCAGGTTGCTGCTTAAACGCAGGATGCGGA
>CBINGV010000254.1:0-5386 GCA_966250255.1 uncultured Flavobacteriales bacterium
GGTTGATGGCGCGCTGGTGGCCCACATCTTTTCTCCGGTAATCCCGGTCGTATTTATAGGCCTTGTTCCAGATGGTCAGGCGCTGGAAATCGTCAATTTTGGCAATCACATCGCCGCACTGGAAATTGATCGTTTCATTGATCCCTTCGAATGGCTCGGTGCGGGCCGTGATCAGGATGGAAGTGATGTCGAAAAAATTCGTGCGAATCGCGATCGTCAGGTTGTCATCCACCTCATCCGGGTTGGCACTGGTAACACTGATTTCAAACTCTGTCGGAATTTCGCCGCGTTTGTTCATCAGGTGGACCATCAGGTCGATCCAGTGGCCGACATTGCCGCAAATCCGGGTGCCTTCTTCCGGGATCCGGTACCAGTGGTCGCTTTCAATTACATGCCCCGAAATGAAACAGTTCAGCGAAAGCGGCTTTTTGTTGCCGGAAATCATCGAGTCAATCCGGCGAATGGCTTTGGAATAAGGGCGGTTGTAACCTACAAAGACCCGGTTTTTGCTTTGGGCGATTTCCTGTTTGAGGGCATCGAACTGCTCCCAGCTTACGGAAATCGGTTTTTCAATATAAATATCCTTTTTGTGGCGCAGGGCCTGGATCGCATAGTCCGTATGGGAATGGTGGTTGCTGGCAATGTACACCAGCTGGCAGGCCGGGTTCGACAGCAGCTCTTCCACATTTTCCTTTGCCGTATAATTGTAAAATTTGGCCGTGAGACGCGCACGCTCCGGATCAACGTCGTAACAATCCAGGAAACGCTTCCCCTGTTTACGAAGCAAGAGGTAGGAAATCGTCGCAAAACCGAACTGCCCGCAGCCGATCAGGGAAACCGTACGCTTTTTCTGAAAACTGTAATTTTTGAGTAAAAGCAGTTTCATGACCTTACTGCCCGAACGGGAAGCCGTTTTGGTCACCGTACGCTCAAAGCCATACATCAAAATAAAGCGGTATATTTTCAGCAGTTTCTCTTTCATGCTTTCTCTCCCCTGTTATCCCCTTATTTTTTAATTACCCCGCAGAAATCCAGGACTACTTTCCCGCTCAGGTCAAGTCCCTTAAATTGCTTGTGAGCGACCAAAAAAGCCAGGATGTCCGCTTTTTCAACAGCAGTTTTATAATCCGTAAGCTTAAATACATGGTGTTCTTCCACGTTTGGCTCCACGATGTAATGTTCTTCATTATTACTGTTCTGCATCACGCGCGTTGCAATGTATTTTGCCGGGGATTCACGCAAATCATCGATGTCCGGTTTGAAAGCCAGTCCCATCAGCGCCACACTTGGTTTGCGGCCGTGCTTGATTTCAAACTCGAGCTTGGCGGTCTGGATTTTCTCTGCACACCAAAAAGATTTGTAATTGTTGATTTCGCGTGCCGTACCGATGATTTTGGATTCCATCGGGTAGTCCGCCACGATGAAATACGGGTCAACCGCGATACAGTGGCCTCCAACCCCACAGCCCGGCTGCAGGATGTTCACCCGCGGGTGCTTGTTGGCCAGGTCGATCAGCTCCCATACGTTGATATCGGCTTTATCACAAATCAGCGAAAGCTCATTCGCAAAGGCGATTTGCACGTCGCGGGAAGAGTTTTCCACCAGTTTACACATTTCAGCGGTGCGCGCATTGGTGCGGTGCAGCTGACCGGATACAAAACGGGAATAAAAAGCAACGGCGCTGTCGGTTGATTTTTCATCGATTCCCCCGATTACGCGGTCGTTGTTCACCAGCTCATACATGACGTTACCCGGCAATACACGCTCCGGACAGTAAGCAATATGCAATTTATCTTTCAGCTCCGGGCGCTCGGTGTAAATGAGGTCTTTCATTTTTTCGGTTGTCCCGATCGGTGAAGTCGATTCAATGATGTATAAGTCACCGGCCTTGAGCAAATGCAGAATGGAACGGGTAGCCGCTTCCACGTAAGAAATGTCCGGTTCGTTTTTCGCTTTGAACGGTGTTGGAACAACAATAATATAAGTATTTGCCTCCACCGGTTTCAGATCGGCTTTCAAAAAACCTTCCTTCACCGCCTCGGACACTGCTGTGTCGAGCTCCGGCTCAATGATGTGGATTTTCCCCTGGTTAATCGTTTCCACGACATGCGGGTTGATATCCACTCCATGAACATAGGTTTTATTTTTTGCAATCAGGGCTGCGGTTGGTAAACCGATGTAACCCAAACCGATCATGACAACTTTTTCACTCATTTTTCTAAGTTTTTGATATAGTTTCTTATTTTGTTACTTGCATTTCCATCTCCATACGGGTTGTGCAACAAGCTCATGGCTTTGTAGCGCTGCTCGTTGCTAAGCAAATCCAGTGTTTCGCCCACAATCCGTGCGGTGTTCGTCCCCACGAGGATCACCGTACCGGCATCCACTGCCTCCGGGCGTTCCGTTGTATCCCGCATCACCAGCACCGGTTTGCCGAGGCTAGGGGCTTCTTCCTGGACGCCACCGCTATCCGTAATAATTAACTCGGATTTGTCCATCAGCCACACAAAGGCTTCGTAAGGCAGCGGGTCAATCAAAACAACATCGGGATTACCGGACAAGAGCTCGTAAACCGGCTTTTGCACATTCGGATTGAGGTGCACCGGGTAAACAACCTGTACATTGTCTGCTTTTTCGGCGATTTCCTTCAGGGCTTTACAAATATTGATGAAGCCTTCCCCATGGTTTTCGCGGCGGTGGCCGGTTACCAGGATAATGCGCTTACCGAGGTCAACTTTGGCTTTTACTTTTTCAATCTCCGGTGAAGAAAAACTTCCGGAATTTACTTTTTCAACGCTTTCCAGCAGGGCGTCGATCACCGTGTTTCCCGTAATCAGGATATGTTCCGAGCTGATCCGCTCGCGCACCAGGTTTTCGTGGGAAGTTTCGGTCGGGGCGAAATGGTAATCGGCAATGTGGCCGGTAACCACGCGGTTAATTTCTTCCGGGAAAGGGGAGCGTTTGTTGAAGGTGCGTAAACCGGCTTCTACGTGACAGACTTTCGATCCGTTGTAGAATGCAGCCAGGCTCGCGGCCATGGTTGTTGTTGTATCACCGTGCACAAACACATAATCCGGCTGGTAATCTTCCAGTACCGTTTTGAGCTCGGTAATGATCAGGGCCGTTAAACCGTAGAGGTTTTGATTGGGACGCATCAGGTTGAGATCGTAATCCACGGAAATACTGAAAAAATCCAATACCTGGTCGAGCATTTCGCGGTGCTGTGCCGTTACACAAACTTTCGTCTCAAATTCGCTTTCTTTTTTAAATTCATGGATCACAGGCGCCATTTTAATGGCTTCAGGCCTTGTTCCAAAAATAAATAAACATTTCTTCATCAATGCGTCTTAAAATACAATTCCCACGTAAAATTTTGCTTTACAATCAGTTAACCCTTTCGTTGATCCTGTTTATACGTGCCCGATCAGGATATATCACCCTGCTTATTCTTTTAGAGACCAAAATTCGTAGTATTTACCCCTAAAGAATTTGTTTTGATCGACAAAAATAACTATTTTTTCCTATTTCTTTCCATTCCTGACCGCCAGCTTTACAGGAAATATAAAATCAGTCCGATCAGGGCGGTAAATGCCAGGATCACGGCCGCTTCCTTGTAAAATCCCCGTTGAATATCGGGCTCCAGGCGAAAAACATAAAGGATTACGCTGGAAACATAAATAATATACGTAACGAGGGTCATCACCGCTGCCCCCCAGATCCCGTAAACCGGGATAACGAGAATATTGAGCAACAGGTTGACAGCTGCCACGGCAATCCCTACATAAAAGAGGTTGCGCGTTTTTTTCTGGTAAAAAATATAGATCGAATAGAACTGGTAAATGCCCGACAAATAAAGGCCCGGGATCACATACACGATGATTTCTTTCACCTGCTCCGGGTATTTGATGAAATGGAAATAGCGCGAATCGATGAAAATTCCCAGCAGGATCAATAGCGTTACGAAGATCGAAATGGTGCTGTATACGAGGATCACTTTCAGGCGCGGACGGCGGGTACGCCACAGCTCGTAATTTTTGTAGACAAATTGCGGCAGGGCAATCGAAAGCCCGCTGTTGATCAAAATCTGGATGGAGCCGATCGTATAGGCAATGCTGTAAATCCCCAGCGCCAGCTCATCGTGATACCATTTGATGATTACTTTGTCGGAGCTGTTCATCAGCCAGAGCGAAAGCCCGTGCGGGATAATGTACAAGGTGTAAGCCAGTACACTTTTAACCGAAATGAATGCTTTTTTATACTTCGTGATGTAGTTGCGCAAAAGATAAGTGACCAGGAAAAGCGTCAGCAGCATCTGCAGGCCAACGATCAGCTGCAGGGTCAGGTCGAGGTCCGCTTTGAGGTACATGGCAACGCAAACCGCCATGAACAGCAATCCCACCTTCACCATGGTATAGAGGAAATAGGTTTTCTTCTGGTTGACCACCCGGAAAAACGAAAGGAAAAGGTCAAAGACGGCATTCAGCCCGCCAAAGATGATGCTGTAGAAAATCCAGCGCTCGATGTAGGCATTGAACAGCAAAAGGAGTGTAAAAACAATGGCGAAATTGATCAGTACAATGTAGATGAACCGTTCCAGGAGGTACACACCGAAGGAGGTGTTATCCGCACCGTCGCGCAGGATCCCGGCCGTACCGGAAAAGCTCAGCACCGGCACCAGCATTTGCCCGACGGAAAAGGTCAGGACAAAAATCCCGTAATCCTTCACACTCAGGAAGGTCAGCAGCAAAGGGAAAATCAATAAAATCAGGCCGCGGTTCAATCCTGTTGCAATCGAATAAAGCAGCGCGTCGGAAAACAGGCTGTTCTTTTTAAGCTTCAATTGCATGGTAATGGTGTTTGATGACTGACTCGTTCCGGATCCAATCGCCGAATTTGTCGAGTTCGGTAAAGGATTGGTATTGCCCCGTATGCAGGAAATCGGTTTCGTGGCCTTCCAGGTTGATAAACACCGGTTCGATGCCGATTTCTTTCAGCTCCACGCCCAGCGACGAAATACGTGTCACCAGGAAGAGCATGTTGCGGTATTTCTGTTTGGTGATTGTGACATTCGGGTATTTCCCGTAAACATTGGCATAAAACGCATCGTCCTCACGCGGGTGCGGGTGAATGATCAGGTTCACGTCCGGGCTCAGGTCTTTCAGGATAATATCAATGATCCGGAAATTCAGCTCTACATTCGAAGGGGTGCAGGCATAAGCGATGTTCGGCTCACCGTCAAATTCGGCCACAAGCTCCAGCTTTTTCTTGTTCGGGCAGTAAACCGGCGTGATGCTTTCGTAATTCGTAAAAAAATACTTCAGAAAAGCCAGGGAAAAATCGTACATGTAGTAAAACTCATCCGCGTAAATCGTGTGCAGTCCTTCGA
>CBINGV010000255.1:0-5350 GCA_966250255.1 uncultured Flavobacteriales bacterium
GGTGCCGCTTACGCGCCAATGCTCGGGGTTATTTTCCCACAGCATAATCCGGATTGCGTCAGCGGGTTCTACCGCGCGAAGAAATATGTTCCTGCCTTTGAGCATCTCTGATTTTGTTCAGGTGGCGGGTGACGTCGTCCAGCGAATAGCTTTTGATTCCCCCAAAATCCGGAGGTAAATTTAAACTAAAATACGCGACAATGTGTTGATTTTCCTTCAAATATTTTAAGAAATCCGGCAAAAGCCAGCCTGAAGATTTCTGCCCGAAAAGATCAAGTATCGGGATCAGACAGGTTTTAACCTGTTCATTTACAGAATGATAATCGTTTTTAACGGCTAAAAAGCGGTTCGCATCAAAAACCTCATCCTGCAATTGAACGAAAAGCACCGGCACCTTCCGCAAACGGATGGCCCGCAGGACAGGCGCAACTTCAACATCGTCCTTTCCGTTGACCTGTATACTGAAATAATTCCCCTGCCGGGAAATCCCGATGTGCGGCGGAATTTTGTCGGCATGCGCAATCCAAAGGAAAACACCCTTTTGCAAAGCACTTTCTTCAAGCGGCTGTGTATGATGAATTGGGAATGCCATTTTTTTTGAGTTGCTGTGTTCTTGAGTTTTCAAGTCAGGAGTTACCAATAACTAAACAACTACTTACTCCGAAACTTATACCTTAATTTAATATTTTTCGAGTTTATCGGCAATTTTCAGCTCGCGGTTCGCCGCGTGGATCTTGATGTTAATGATCACATCTTCGCAGCGCCTGAGGCTCTGTTTTTTAATGTCTTCGACCAAGCTGAAAACCCGGCTGTACTCTCCTTCCACAACCGTTTCAAAAGGACAAACGACATATTCCAGGCCGCTTTGCTGAATCAGCGCAATGGCTTCATCGATGATCGCATATTTTTCGGCGTCATTGCCAAAGGGCAACAACTGGATAGCAACGTTTATTTGCATAATTGAAGTCTAATTTGATAAGTGCTCCGAACTATTTTTGTTTTTCACAAAAGTCCTCCCCTTAATCCCCCTCCGAAGAGGGAAAGCGCTTCTCCCCTTGATCGCATGCCGCAAAAGCTTTAGCGATGGCGCAGGGGAGATCGAGAGGGGTGACCTTATGAAGTTCTTTTTTAGCCGTCCGCCTATTTTTTCGGGGACAAAATTACAAAAGGAATCAACATTTCCTCGAGGGAAATGCCGCCATGCTGGAAAGTATCGCCGTAATAGTTCACGAAATGGTTGTAATTGTTGGGATACACGAAGAAATCGTTTTCTTTTACAAAGACAAATTCACTCGAAACATTGATCTTCGGCAAAAAAGCTTCATGCGGATCGCGGATCGTGAACACTTCCTTCGCATTGTAACTGAGGTTTTTTCCCACTTTGTAGCGCAGGTTGGTATTTGTATTACGGTCGCCGACGATTTTCACCGGGTTAGTAACCTTGATCGTTCCATGGTCGGTCGTGATGATGACCTTGAGCTTCGCATCGGCAATCTTCCGGAAAATTTCGTTGAGTGGCGAATGCTCAAACCAGGAAACAGTGATGGAACGGTAGGCTTTTTCGTCATCGGCCAATTCGCGGATCACCTCCATTTCCGTGCGGGCGTGGGAGAGCATGTCCACGAAGTTGTAGACGATCACGTTCAGGTCATTGTCTTTGAGCTCGTTGAAACTGTCTACGAGTTTTTTCCCGGCATCGTGGTTTGTAATCTTATGGTAAGACCATTTGGTGTTTTTGCCCAGGCGCGTCAGGTTCGCATCGAGGAATTCCTTCTCGTGCATGTTTTTTCCGCCTTCGTCTTCTTCATTGAGCCAAAGCTTCGGGAAGCGTTTTTCGATTTCGGAAGGCATCAGGCCGGCAAAGAGGGCGTTGCGCGCATAATGCGTGGCTGTTGGCAAAATACTGGACACCAATTCTTCCTCCTCGACATTGAAATAGCGTGAAATCAAAGGCTGGATCACTTTCCACTGGTCATAGCGCAGGTTGTCGATCACGACAAAAAATACTTTTTCCTTGCCGATAAGCGGGGCTACGCGGTCTTTGATGATGGAATGGATCATCTGCGGGGCATCTTCGTCGCCGTTGACCCAGTCGAGGTAATTTTTTTCGATGAATTTGGAGAAAAGCGTGTTGGCTTCTTTTTTCTGCATTTTCAGGATTTCCTGCATGCCTTTGTCTTCGATATTGTCGAGCTCGAGCTCCCAGTAAACCAGTTTTTTGTACAATTCCATCCATTCGCCGATGTCGAGTCTTCCTCCCATCTGCATGCCCAGCTGGCGAAAATCCTGCTGGTAGTTGGAATTGGTTTTCTGGGAAACCAGTTTCTGATGTTCCAGGTTCTTTTTGATGCAAAGCAAAATCTGGTTCGGGTTGACCGGCTTGATCAGGTAATCGGCAATTTTCCCGCCGATGGCTTCTTCCATGATGGATTCTTCTTCACTTTTGGTGATCATCACTACGGGTACGAGCGGTTTTTCTTCCTTGATCCGGGTTAAGGCTTCCAAACCGGAAATCCCCGGCATATTTTCATCGAGAAAAATAATATCGAAATGTTCCTCGGAACTTTTATCTACAGCGTCGCTGCCGTTGTTGACCGTTTCCACGGCGTAGCCTTTGGATTCAAGAAATAAAATGTGCGGTTTTAATAAATCGATTTCGTCGTCTGCCCAGAGAATTTTTGCCTGCATTGTACTGAATTTTGGTATGTGTACGTAAAAATAGTGTTTTTATTGCTTCGTCCGGGCATTGCTTAACTATTTTTGGCACGGGGCTTGCAAATCTCCGTGAAAGAATATTTTTATTATTTTTACGAGCATAATTTCAGAATTTATGAAACATTTCATTTTAACATTGGCCGCACTTTTTACTGCCTTCGGTTACTCCACCGCACAAAAAACGGAGAAAAACCTCGAACCGGGCATTTACGCTTCCATTGAAACGAGCAAGGGAAATATCCTGCTTTTCCTCGAGGCGGAGAAAACCCCGATGACCGTTGCAAACTTCGTCGGCCTGGCCGAAGGGAAATTCCAGCACAAGGATAAGAAATTTGATAAGCCTTATTATGACGGATTGAAATTTCACCGCGTGATCAAAGACTTCATGATCCAGGGCGGCTGTCCGCTCGGAACAGGAAGCGGCGACCCGGGCTATAAATTTTACGATGAAATCCACCCGGACCTGAAACATACCGGGCCCGGCATTTTGTCAATGGCCAACTCCGGGCCGAACACGAACGGGAGCCAGTTTTTTATCACGCACAAGGAAACGCCGTGGCTGAATGGCAAACATACTGTTTTCGGACATGTAGTGGAGGGCCAGGACGTGGTGAACACCATTGCACAAAACGATACCATGAAAGCCGTGCGTATCCTCCGCGTTGGGAAACAATACAAAAAATGGGACGCAACAGCTGTTTTTGCTGCCAAATATGCCGAAATCGAAAAAGTCGAAGCTGAGAAAAAAGCCAAATTCGAGAAAATCGCGGCCATGTCGCAGGACGAATACAAGGTGTACCTGATGGACCAGGTGAAGAAAACCTACCCAAAAGCCCAGCAATCGGCTTCCGGCCTGATTTACGTGATTGAAAACGAAGGAACAGGTGAAAAACCAAAGGAAGGCGACAAACTTTCCGTGCATTACACCGGGACATTCCTGGACGGCACGAAATTCGATTCTTCGAAAGACCGCGGCGCCCCGATGGAATTCCAGTACAAAGTACAGCGCATGGTAGCCGGCTTTGAAGAAGGCCTCGCGATGTTAGGAAAAGGCGGAAAAGCGCGCATCATTATTCCTTACTATGCGGCTTACGGACCAAACGGCCGCGGACCGATCCCGGCTTACACCGACCTGATGTTCGAATTGGAACTGGTTGACATCCTGCCGGGCGAGCCGCACCAGCCGCATGATGGCCACGATCACAGCGATCCGAACCACAGACATTAATTAGAATGGAGAATTGAAAATAGAGAATTGAAATTCTTCCTTTTTAAATCAAAATAAAACCCCGGTAAATCCGGGGCTTTTTGTTTTTTGTGAAATCAAATCTTTCAGGGTAAGAATTTTTAATTAGTTTTGTTTCATAACCATGAAAAACTGAATCCATGAAAGCTGTTTTCTTAATCCTGATTTTATTCGCTTCAACGCTGTCTTTTTCTCAATTTTCCCTGGAAAGAAGAGCGCAGACCGACCCGGAAAAGCGTGTCAAAGAATACACTGCCGGCGCTTTCTTTACCGCTTTTAATGACGGAACTTTATCTGGTTTTGAAGGCGGGATCCAGGTCGGCAAGCATGCATTCAATGCCGGCGTGGGAGTTGATTTTTTTGCTTCCCAGGGCAATGCCTTAAAAAACTGGGGGCTCAACTTCGATTACAATTATTACCCCAACGGTTATACCCGCCGCTTCGATTTGTTTTTCGACCTCAACCTGGTCCTGAGCTTTCCTTATTACAAATACACAACTTATGACGCGAATTTCAATTACCTGGGAACCTATCAATCGATTGAGTTTACGCCGGCCATGCATGCGGGCTTCGGCTTTAATTTCAATGTAAGCCAAAAGCTTTATTTTAAACTGGGGAATGGCCTGGGAATGTCGTTTTACCATTTTGATTTTTACGACAGTTTCCTCGGCTATAATTTATTTGCTTCCTTCGGTCATCGCTTTTAATTTTCCCGCTGATATACGCGGATTTTAAACGCAGATCGCGGTTTTTTTTTTATAACGAACATGCACAAAAAAGATGCTGCGTACATCAGCGCATCCAGCTGCGGGATCTGCGGGACAAAATTTACGAATTGCTCACCTCCCAATCGAATTTCTTCGCCTGGATCGGGAAAAGATGGGCAATTTCGCCGGAATAATAAAACTGGTAGGCGATCATCCCGAAGGTATAGGCCTTGTCTTTGATCTTAATCGTAGAACCACCCACTTTCGGGTTCTTTTTCGGAACGGACTGCGGGTAACCGACATTGAACAGGGTCGCCAGGATCTCGGGACGGTTTTCGATCGGGAAACCTTTGCGCTCCCACTGCACTTTCATTTGCTTAATGAAAACCGCCGCGTAGAGGTAGGAATAAAAATGATTGCGGAAGGAGGTCAGGCGATCAAAACGCTCCTGCACCGTATCGCCGGTTTTGAAATCCAGCAGCTTCTCGTATTTTTTACCGAGGTAATAAATGCTGCTTGAGTCCTTGAGCGCCGCTTCCATTTTGGCTGCCGTGAAATCCTTGATCCCGGTTACACCCAATGAAAATTTGGACTCCACCGAAAGGATTTTGAGCGGCCCGATCCATTTTTTATAGGCTTCGCGATCAGAATTGAAGAGGCGGATCTGTTCCCCGACGAGGCA
>CBINGV010000256.1:0-5349 GCA_966250255.1 uncultured Flavobacteriales bacterium
AGCCGTAAGACTTGTCGATATCGCCGATCAGCCAGTTGTAGTTGAACTCGTTTCCTTTGAAGAAAGGGATCGTTGTTGTCATGTCCCGCGTTTGGATCCACATCGTCGTGGAATCCTTACTGAATTCGCTGTGTTTGTGCGTTACCACCGATTCATTCGGTGCCAGCTTATAATCGGCCGAAACGCGTTTGTGTACCTGCACGTCCGGGTGAAAGTAGAGGATGCAGCCGACAATCACGCCGACGCCGATCTGGCCTACTACTTTGAATTTGCCGGCCAATCCTTCCTTGTTCTTTTTGAATACCTTGATGTAATCATCCAGGAAACCGATCGCGCCCAGCCAAACGGTTGCGATCAGCATCGTAATCACGTATACATTGTGCAATTTCGCAAACAACAAAGTCGGGATCAGGATCGCAGCCAGGATAATCAGTCCACCCATGGTCGGTGTGCCCGATTTTTCGATTTGTCCCGCGAGGCCGAGATCACGTACCGTTTCACCGATCTGTTGGCGGCGAAGCAGGTTAATGAGACGCTTTCCGAAAATAATCGAGATGATCAGCGAAGTGATCAGGGCCATGGCTGCCCTGAAGGAAATGTAATCAAATAACCGGGCTCCCGGAACGTCAAACGAATTTAAGTAGTTGAATAAGTAATAAAGCATTTTAATTTATTTTTTTAATTTGAGCTAAATCTTTCCTCCCTTGAGAAGAGCAAGCACTGCTTGCGAAGACCAAAGGGATATAATAAGGGAGGGTGACTCTGCGCTTTTTGTTGAGTCCTCCCCCTCGGTCCCCCTCCAAAGGAGGAAGAGGTGATTCACATCATTTATCCAGTTTTTCAAATAATTCCTTTACAATTTTCAGATCATCAAAATCATATTTTACCCCTTTGATTTCCTGGTAGGTTTCGTGGCCTTTTCCGGCAATCAGGATAATGTCTTTTTCTTCCGCCATGGACACAGCCGTTTTGATGGCTTGCTCGCGGTCCTGGATGGAAAGAGTCTTTTTAAAGTGCTGTCCTTCCACGCCCGCCATCATTTCTTCGATGATCACCGCCGGGTCTTCCGAACGCGGGTTGTCCGATGTGATGATCACTTTATCACTCAGCTCGCAGGCAATGGCGGCCATTTTCGGGCGTTTGCTTTTGTCGCGGTCACCGCCGCAGCCAACTACGGTAAAAACCGTTTCGTTGCGGGTGCGGATATTGGCGATCGTTTTCAGAACGTTTTCAAGGGCGTCGGGTGTGTGGGCATAATCTACAATCGCCGTAATCCCGCTTTTAGAGCGGATGAACTGGAACCTGCCCGAAACCGATTCTAACTGGCTGAGGATCGTCAGCACTTCCAGTTTGTCCTGCTCAAGCAGCATGCACACCCCGTAAACCGCCAGGAGGTTGTAGGCGTTGAAATCCCCGATAAGGCGTGTCCAAAGCTCCGTCCCGTTGATGTTTAGCACGAGCCCCGAAAACTGGTTTTCCATCACCTTTGCTTTGAAATCCGCCGGTGTTTTGAGGGCGTATGTTTGTTTCCGGGCTTTCGTGTTCTGGAGCATCACCAGGCCGTTTTTATCATCGCTGTTCGTCAGGGCGAAAGCGTCTTTTCCCAGTCCGTCAAAAAAGCCCTTCTTCGCCTTGATGTATTCGGCAAAGGTGCCATGGTAATCCAGGTGGTCGTGGGTAATGTTCGTAAATACCCCGCCTTTGAATTCCAGCCCGGCGATGCGGTGCTGCACCACGGAATGCGAGCTGACTTCCATAAAACAGTAGGAGCAGCCTTCTTCCACCATTTCGGCCAGCAAGCGGTTCAATTCTACCGGGTTCGGCGTAGTATGGGTGGAAGGAATGACCCGCGTCCCGATTTTATTTTCCACAGTCGAAAGTAGCCCGGTTTGGTAGCCGAGGCGCATAAACATCTGGTGGAGCAGTGTCGTTGTTGTTGTTTTTCCGTTGGTCCCGGTAACCCCAACCAGCATTAGCTGGGAGGAAGGCCGGTCAAAGAAATTGGAAGCCATTTCACCAAGAGTTTTGGATGTATCCGCTACTTTGATTTGCGTAATAGCTGTGTTTGCGATCGTTTCTTCACAAACAATCAGCTCGCAGCCCTGCTCAATGACTTGTGCAATGAAGCTGTGTCCGTCGACCTGTGTGCCTCGGACCGCAAAAAACACGGTATTTGCCTTCGCCTTGCGGGAATCAAACACCAGTTCCACAACTTCGCGGTCGATGCTTCCCGAAATGAGCTCATAGTCAATGCCTTGTAATATGTCTTGCAGTTGCTTCATTTTTCCAATGTTAATTCAATCAATCCACCGCGGAAAACGGGTGTTCCGGCTGGAACGGTCTGCTTGGTCACTTTTCCGTAACCGATCACGCGGGCGCTCATACCGGTGCTTTCGATCAGGTAAACCGCATCTTTGGCCGACATCCCGATCACGTTCGGAACGGTTTTTTTGCCGGCGTAACGCTTGTGGAGCTCTACTTTTTCCTGGTTCGCCTTGGTGGAAACCCACTCGTCGGCGGAGCTTGCCGAAGGATCCATTTCGTAGCGGATTCCATAATGCTTCAGGATTTTTTGCAGGTCGTAGCGATTTCCGTCTTTCGAATACGGCGCGCTGTATACCCTGCTGCGTCCTTCGTTGATCGCCTTGTGGTATTTCAGGCTCCCGGCGTAAACCTTATTCGCAATAGCGGAAAATACCGTTCCGGATACTGTTGCCCCATAAATGTTTTCGCCCGAAGCCGAAATCGAAACGATGCAGGAATACATGGGGTCCTGTACCGGGAAATAACCCACAAATGAAGCGAGGTATTTTTTTTCTCCTTTTTCGCCGTAGCGCATGTCGTCGTTGAGAATTTCCGCCGTACCGGTCTTGCCGGCAATCTCGAAATAGGACGAGGTCAGTTTTTTACCCGTACCGGTTTTCATTACGCCTTCCAGGCAGTCCTGCAAGATGTGCAGGGTGTTGTCGGAGCAAATTTTCTCGCGCAATACGATCGGTTTGAAGCTTTTTACGACTTCCGTTCCGCGCACGATCTCTTTCACAAACTGGGGCTTGACCATTTTTCCGTTATTGGCTACCGCGTTGTAGAAAGCGAGTGTCTGCATCGGTGTCAGCTGCACTTCGTAGCCAACGGCCATCCAGGGCAATGAAATCCCGGACCAGTTCGGACTTCCCGGCGAGTAAAGCGTTGGTGTGGGTTCCCCGAGAATATCTAAGCCCAGCGGCTCACCCAATCCAAATGAGCGCAGGCGGTTTACAAACACTTCCGGCTCATTCCGGTAAGCGTTGTAGATCACGCGCGAAATCACGTTTGAAGACAATTCGAAAGCCCGTTTGATGGTCACGCGCCCGTAGTAATTATTGTGGGCCTCGTTCAGGGTGTTTTTCCCATAATAAGTGTATTTCGTAGCCGTTTCGACCGAGTCGTTGATGTTGATTTTTTTGTCCTCGAGGGCGGCCATCAAAGCGGCGAGCTTAAAGGTTGAGCCCGGAACTTCTTTCGTACCAATCGCTTGGTTATACAATTCATAATACTCGCCATCGGCTGCCTGCGTCAGGTTGACCACTGCTTTCACGAAACCGGTTTTTACATCCATCACGATCACCGAACCGTTTTTGGCATTGGTGTTTTTGAGCTGGCGCAGCAATTCGTTGTGGGCTACTTCCTGGATCCCTTTGTCAAAGCTGGTGATCACGTTTGCTCCCTCCACTGCGTCTTTCACAATTTGGCCGGTTTTTTTCCAGCCGGTCGAAATCTGCTGTTCAATTTCCAGTCCCGGCTCACCGATGAGGTACTCGTGAAAAGCACCCTCGATCCCTACGCGGAATTCCCCGTCCTGGTTTTTCTTGTAATAACCCAGGGTTCGCTTGAGCAATTCGCCGTGCGGGCGCTTGCGGATGATCGTTTCTTCGGAATCGATGAGCCCCCCTTTGTTTCGTCCCAGGTTGAAAATCGGGAAAGTACGTAAGCGATTACGTTGTTCATTGGTTGCCTTGCGTTTGATCAGCAAATAACGGTTTCCGCGCTGTCTTCCGCGCCGGATATGGGTTTCGTATTCGCGGGCGGACATTTCCGGGAAAATAGCGCTGAGCTTCTGGCTGAGCTCCATGATGTTTTCATCAAAAACTTCTTGTTTGCAAACGGTCGCATCCAGGTGGATGTCAAAGAAGGAAACGGAAGTGACCAGTGGTGTGCGGTTAATATCGAGAATTTCGCCCCTGCGCGGGATGCGCGGGATGGTGCGCGTCGGGATTTTTTCCTTACCATCCCCCACCAGCACGGTTTTCACACCTTCGGCCTGGATCGTAAAGGTTTTACCGATCACGATAAACATAAGCAGGATAAACCCGATGTAAATCAGGTATGCTCTCCATAATATGTCTTTTTTTTCTTTCATTCTATTTGTTTCCTCCCTTGAGGGAGGGCAGGGAGGGTGATTGTTGCGGTTTTCGTTTGGATCACCCCTCTTCTTGTCGCTAACGCTCTGTCTTCAAAAGCTGCGCTTTTTCTTCTCACCCTCAAGGGGAGAAAAATCATTCTTTTTTCTTTCTTATCCGTATCACCTTCGCAGGCTTGGTTGTTTCTTTCAGTCCGCGGGGCTCGAGCTTGCGTACGAGCTCGTAGCGTTTCGTCCGCTCTTCCAGTCTTGCTTTTGCTTCCACGTATTCGGCGGTGGAGGCGTCGAGCCTTTTCAGGGAAGTGTCAATGTCCTTGGTCAGCTGCTTGCCGAGGTAGCCTTTTGCTACCAGCAGGATGAGCAGCATGATGCAGAAGAACACAAAGCCCAGGTTATTCAGTACCACATCGCGGGTCAGGATTTCCCCGTTCAGGATTTGCACCAGGATGTTTGCCTTGCCGCGCGCCTTTGGTTTTTTCTCCTTTGGCTCACGCTGCTTTTGCTTTTTTTCCTCGGCAGCCAGTTGTTCCTTGTCAATGTATTGGTTATCCATTATTGCGTGCTGCTATGCGGAGTTTGGCGCTGCGTGCGCGCGAATTGCGTTCTATTTCTTCCTCGTTTGGAATCACCGGTTTGCGCGTTACTTCCGTGAAAGGCTTGAGCACATTGCCGTAAAAATCTTTTTCAATCGTCCCGTCCAGGTTGCCGCGCTTCATGAAGTTTTTCACGAGGCGGTCTTCCAGTGAATGGTAAGACATCACCACCAGCCGCCCCCCGGGTTTGAGCACATCGGCTGTCTGGAGCAGGAATTTTTCGAGGACGTCGATCTCCCCGTTCACCTCCATGCGGATGGCCTGGAATACCTGGGCATAGAACTTGTGCTCCTTGAATTTTGGGGCAATCGTGGCGAGCACATCAATCAGGTCGCCTGTGCTTTCCAGCTTCTTTTT
>CBINGV010000257.1:0-5347 GCA_966250255.1 uncultured Flavobacteriales bacterium
AGAAAGCCAGCCAGCCTGAGCGCGCCAGTTCGTCGGGATAAAAAATCCCTTTCCAGTGGGCATTGTAAAAACCCGAGCAACCGATGTAAAACCTCATCATACTCAGGCATAAAGTTCCTGGCAGTTGACACAGAAATAGCTTCGCCGCTGTTTGCTGCCCGTGCGTTTGTTGTAAAAAGGAAGCGTGCAGCGCCGGCATATTTTCTGGCGGTGCGCCTGCCAGTGTTTTTTCAGCTCAAAATTCCGTTTCCATTCCAGGAAGCGAAAGCTGTAGGCGCTTGCCTCCGCAATGAGCTCATCCAGTTTCTCTTCCGGGATCCTGCCCGTCAGCGATTGCGGATGAACCTGCGTGAGGTAAAGCACTTCATTTTTGATGATATTTCCCACCCCGGCAAAAATCTCCTGTTCCAGTAAGGCATCGCAAATCTCTTTGTTAGGAACTTTCTGTAGCTTGGTTTTGGCCTTATCGGGGTACCAATGCACATTCATTACATCGGCTTCCTCTTCAAATAGTTCTTCAGGACGACCCTCCAGGATTTTCACCGAGCAGGAATAAAAATTCATTTCCCCGTTTTCAAAGACTAAACTGAGCCGGGGCACCTGCTCTTTCCGCTCATCAATGCGGTAGCTTCCAAAGAGCAAAAAATGGATCCGTAGCGTAAAATCACCGAAAACCAGGAGGTATTGTTTTCCCCAGCTTTCGATGGACTCAATTCTTTTCCCCTGCAGGCGTTGCAGGTCAATCTTGCTGTTACCGCTTACTTCCAGTACTTCTTTCCCGGAAAAGCGGCTGCTTTCTTCTTTCAATAAAACGATAGACGGTCCTTCGGGCATGTGCTTGATTTTAGGTATAAAAAATGCCTGTAAGCATAAATACCGGGATCGGCAAAATATGCTTACAGGCTTTCTTTAAATGCTTGGAAAACCTTACAGTCTTCCTTTATTGGAACTTTCTTTTCTCATGTCTTCCGATGATTTTCTTTCGGAAAGGCCTTGTTTTCCTTGTTTCGGATTTTTAGACGATAAGCGTTCTTCGCTCAAACGGTCTTTTTGGTTCGTTGCCATCTTGATTTGTTTTAAAGGTTACTCCTGCAAATTTCCGGTAAAAAGCAAAAAAAGAGCTTACACGATCGGGAAAGAAACTTGTATTATTCCCAGTTTTAAGACTTTTTCACAAATCCGGACAAAAAAAGAGGGCTTGCAAAACAATCCGTTTACAAGCCCTCGGAAAGAGAAGGGGACTTCTTAGCTTCTTCTGGAAGAAGAGCCTCCGCGATCGTCGTCACGTTGTGATCCTTGTCCCTGGGAAGAGCCTTGTCTTCCGCCTTGTGAAGATGACTTTTTGTTGTCGTCGTCTTGCTTGTTTTTTTGCGTAGTTGCCATAGTTAATTATTTTAAGGGGTAACAGTTGCAAAGATCAGCCAAAAGAAAAAAACGCGGCTTACATGCTTTATTCGAATAGTTACATGATTTTGAGCGGCTATAAAAAATAAACAAAAAACCCGCAAAAACAGGGGGAGTTTTGCGGGTTTTGAATAAGGTCAAATACGCTTACATGCGGCGGGAAGAGCCCATTTTGTCATCCTCTCTTTTTTTGTCAGATTGTGACGAGCCTTGTCTTCCTGTTTTTGATGATGAAGATCTGCTGTCATCACCTTGTTTGTTTTTTTGTGTAGTTGCCATTTTGATTGATTTTAAATTATTAACTAGATGCAAATATGCGGCCTTTCACAGCAGGATGTGTTACACGATTTTTTAAGAAACTTGTAGATTTAAGAGGGGAAATAAATCAATCGAAAAGGCGCAGCTGTCCCTCATCTTTTGGGGGCTTTTCTTTACCAAATACGGTTCGTCCGCCGTACTTCCACGAATCGCTGCGTTCCCTGGCCAGGGCTTTTTCAAAAGCGTCAGGCGCCGGCTCAAAACTTTCCTCGTACATGCGGCTTAGGTAAGCAAGCT
Source organism: uncultured Flavobacteriales bacterium (assembly GCA_966250255.1). Lineage (GTDB taxonomy): Bacteria > Bacteroidota > Bacteroidia > Flavobacteriales_D > Crocinitomicaceae > M2408. The sequence continues at coordinate 1,960 of CBINGV010000257.1, forward strand.
TTTTGATCGCTTCCTGCTTGTCGGAATTCCCCAGTTTGGCTTTTTGAATAGCTGTCTGCAAAAGCCCCAGGGTTTCGTCATAGGTCTTAACCGGAACAGGAAAAGGGTGACCGTCCTTTCCGCCATGGGCAAAGGAAAAACGCGCCGGGTCTGTAAAACGCGCCGGGCTGCCGTGGATCACCTCGCTCACGAGGGCCAGCGATTGAATGGTTCGCGGACCGACGCCCTCCAGTAAAACCAGGCTTTCAAAATCCTTTAATTCCCGTTCGTAGGCAAAGGTCAGCAAGCTGCCGAGGCGTTTCAGGTTGACATCCTTCGCCCTTACATCATGGTGCGAAGGCATGATGATTTTCCGGATTTCGGGCAGCATCCGCTGCGGGTCTTCCCCGATGATTTCCAGCATCCCTTTTTTGGCGTCCCGCGCCTGTATGTCCGAGAGGTTCAGGATGAGGCCCTGGTTTTGCCCGTAAATCGACGTGTGCGGTTCCTCCGTATACGAATCAAGCTGCTCCGAATGCCAGTGATAGCGTCGGGCCATCCCGGTATCCTCATTCATGCCCTGCTGCACCACAACCCATTCGCCTTCCTGCGTTACGATAAAATTGTGCAGGTAAATCTGGAAACCGTCCTGGATCAGGTTATTATCGACTTTAGCCGTCAGTCTGCTTGATCGCACCAAAGACTCACCATCCAGCCCGGTTTTATGGCTCAGGGCAACAAGCTCCTTCGGAGTTTCTTTCGAGTGACGGCCCTTTCCGCCGCAAATGTAAATTCCCAGCTCATGAAATTTCGGGTTCACCGCCCGTTTCAGGGCGCCCATAACCGATGTGGTGATGCCGGAAGAATGCCAGTCCATGCCCATCACACAACCCAGCGACTGGAACCAGAAAGGATCGCTCAGGCGGGTCAGTACAGCTGATTTTCCGTATTCAAGTACAATCGATTCGATGATGGCGCCGCCCAGCAGGCTCATACGCTGCGCCAGCCAGGGCGGAACATGCCCGTAGTGCAAAGGAAGATCGGCTGATCGGCGCTGGTTGAAATGAAGCTGCGGCATTGTTTTTAAGATAGCAGCTTAAAATTACGAAAAAGCAGGCTCAAACCGCCCGGCCTCACCGGATTTTACCAATTTTTAAGAAATGATGAAAATCTATTTTATTCATTGACGCTATCCTCTTCGCGCCCTTTATGTTTGCGCCGAAGCTTCCTTTGCGCCCTAAGATCAGCTTGGCTCATCAACTCCTAACTAGCCAACTCCTCACTCAACCTAATGCCTCCTCCGGTACTTCTCCCGGAAATCAGACAGCGTTTCCCCGCTTGCCTTGCGGAAAAAGCGCGAAAAATAGCTGTATTCCTCAAATCCCAGCTCCAGGCCAATCTCCGAAAGCGAAAGCCCTGAATGTGAAATCAGTCGTTTGGCTTCCAGCACCACACGCCGGGCAATCAGCTCACCGGTCGTCATGTTCAGCGATTCGCGCACGACCCGGTTCAGGTGTTTCAGCGAAACATGCATCCAGTCTGCATAAACAGCCGGCGATTTTTCCTGTTTGTAATGCTGTTCCACCAGTTTTTCCAATTGACCGATCCGCTCCGGCCGGAATGAAGTGAACGCTGCTTGTTCCGGCTTCCCGCAGCGGCTCAGGTCGATGTACACATTTTCCACCAGGTTGGCCAGTTTGCGCTCGCGGAAAGCCCCGGAAGCCTGGAATTCCGAATAAATAGCAGCAAACTGCAGCTCAAAGCCGGGAATGGCCTCCGCCTTCAGTTTAATTTCCGGGGAGCCTGAACTGGGCGAATAAAAAGGAAAAAGCCCCGGGCTGTCCAATTCCGGGAAATCCGAATGAAAAAAGATATAGCCTTCCGTTTCAGGACTCAATTCCCAGTAATGCGTTTGGCCCGGGCGCAGCAGGAAAACCGATCCCGCTTCCACGGCATAGCGCAGGAAATCCACTTCGTGCATCCCTTTTCCGGCTGAAAAAAACACCGTGAGGTAAAAATCATGCTTATGCGGGTGTGAAATCAGCGCCTTGTTGTCTGACAAATGCGCTGAAAGCCGGTTCGCATAGAAATAAGCCGGGCTTTTGGCTTTCAGGAAGGCAGCGATGTCAAGAACAGGGATTTTTGTCATAAAACAAAAATACAAAAATGTCCCGATTGTACAAATTTAAGCGTTTTTTGTGTGATGCTTTTCCGGCTTATAACTGTTTACTTTGTAGAAGTAAAATACAGAGTTATGAAAAGCTTGTTGAAAGGAAAGTGTCCCAAATGTGAAAGTGGCGATATCTTTAAGAACAACGGAAACCTGTTGCTGCTCAAAGCACCGGTGATGCACAGCAAATGTACCGAATGCGGCTACCGTTTCGAAAAAGAGCCGGGCTATTTTATCGGTTCCCTCTACGTCAGTTATGCCCTCGGTGTAGCCGAAATGCTCCTGCTTTTTCTTGCAGTTGTGGCTTTTTTGCCGGTCAACTATATCCTGGCGCTCATTCTCATTGCCCTCGTGGCTTTCAGTTTTTTCAACTTCCGCTACGCCCGCATCATTTGGATATGGTTGTTCCAATACTAAAAGAATGGAGAGTGGAGAATGAAGAATGAAAAATGTGCTTAATTCTCCATGCTTCATTTTCAATTTTTCATTCTCCATAAAAGAGCTTTGTGCCCGCCTTGTGTCTTGGAGACTTTGTGGCCTTTATGTTTGCGCTGAAGCTTCAGCATAGGCGCAGCGTAAACATCGCGCCCTTTGCGTCCCAAAATAAAAAAGCTACCGTTTTCACGATAGCCCTTATAAATATTATCTTGCGCAATCAGCGCCCAAAATCAGCGCTAATTTGCGGGAAAATTACACCAAAGCAGCATATTTTTCAGCGACCTTGTTCCAGTCAACCACATTGAAAAATGCCTGGATATAGTCCGGTCGGCGGTTCTGGTAATTCAGGTAATACGCATGTTCCCAAACATCCATTCCCAGGATCGGGGTGCCGTCACAACCTTCGCCCATCAGCGGGTTGTCCTGGTTCGCTGTGGAGCAAACCACCAGTTTTCCATTGGAAACACACAGCCAGGCCCAGCCTGAACCGAAACGCGTAGCACCAGCCTTGGCGAATTCTTCCTTGAAGGCATCAAAAGAACCAAAAGCGCTGTTGATGGCTTCCGCCAGTTCGCCTGTTGGCTGTCCGCCGCCGTTTGGTGACATGATCTCCCAGTAAAGGTTGTGGTTCCAGTAACCTCCGCCATTGTTTCGTACTGCCGGTTTGTCGATGCAGTTGCTCAATATCGTGTCTATACCCGCATTTTCCAGGTCCGTTCCCGCGATGGCCGCATTCAGGTTTGTAATGTAAGCCTGGTGGTGCTTCGTATAGTGAATTTCCATCGTTTTAGCGTCAATGTG
>CBINGV010000258.1:0-5328 GCA_966250255.1 uncultured Flavobacteriales bacterium
GGTTTCCTGTTTGGATACGGCGATCACGATGCTGGCGATATCGCCTTTTTCGATGTTTTTATACACCTTGTAGCCCTTTTCCAGGAAGGTATTGATGATCGACTGCGAGCCGGAGATTTCGTTTTTGCCCAGGGCTTCCTGGTACTGGATCAGGATCAGGCCGTCCTTTTCGAGGTTTTTCCCGATGTCGTCGATGCCCTCCAGGGTAAAGAGGTTCGAAGGCTGCACTTCCCCGCTGCAGACATCAAAAACAAGCAAGTCGTATTTTTTGCCGTTCGTTTTCAGGAAATGACGGGCATCATCGCAGGTAAAATGCGTCGTTGCTTTCGGTTTGAAATAAAAATATTCCGATGAAAAACGGTACATCCGTTCGTCGATGTCCACGATATCCAGCTTGTAATCGAGTTTTTGCAATTCGTTAGCGATGCTTCCGCCGCCCATTCCGAGCAGGAGGGCATTTTCGCCTTTTTTGATGCTGGCGGCCATCGAGATACGGTGCACATACTGCCAGAAGGAAATGGCTTCAGGCATTTTGAAAATGATCGTTTGCGGAATGCCGTTGATCATCAGCAGGCGGTAGGTCATCTGGGAGCCCGGCGCACTTTGGTCAACCACGCGGATCTGGCCCATGAGCCCTTCGCTGTGCTCAATATCCTTGTAATACTTATCTTCTTCCGGCGCCTGGAACAGCTGGAAACCTATGATAAGCACCACCAGGGTGATCAGTGAGTTCAAATGCGAATACGAAACATAAAAGGAAATCCCGGCCAGGGCGAGGGAGGCCACAAACAGCGGCAGGGAAATCCCGAAATTCGGCAGCAGGTAAAAACCGATCAGCAAAGTCGCCAGGATCCCGGCTACCGTAGAAATAGCATAAGCCTGCCCGGATGATTGCCCGGCCTCGTGGTTTTTTTCGCTCAAGAGCTGGATAATGACGGGGGAGCTGATCCCAAGGCACAAAACACCCGGCCCGATCAGGAAAATAACGCTGATCACCGAACCGGAAATGAGCGACATGCTTTGGCATTTTTCAAAGAGAAAAACCGACCAGGAAGGCATGATCACCAGGAAAAAAGCGGCGAGGCTGAACACCATAGCCAGGATTTTCACCTTATTTTCCCTTCTCGAAAATTTCCCTCCGAGAAAATAGCCCAGGGTAAGGGCTGTAATCGTAATGCTGATCACCGAAGTCCAGATCACCAGCGAATTCCCGAAGTAGGAAGCCAGCAGCTTGGCCCCGAGCATTTCGGCAAAAATAACCAGCGCCCCTTCCAGGAAAGCCAGCGTGTACAGGGCTCCTGACGAAATGTTTTTGGGAGCGGTGACGGATGTTGCAGCGTTGCTTGTTGCTTGGGCCATATCAGTTCAGGGCTTTGGATTGTGTTTGCCAGAGCCGGAAGGCCAGCAGGCTGGCGATTGCGAGAAAAGCAACCGGGATATAAATACTGGTGCGGATTCCGATTCCCGGGATGAAATAAAAACCGAAAAGCAAGGTGGCAAGAATTCCGCCAAGGGTTGAAATGGTGTAAATTTTCCCGGCATTTTCGCCTGAAAACTGCGGGTTTTCCGTCAGGATTTTAATAATCAGCGGTGAAACGGTCCCGAAAGCCAGCAACAGCGGGAAAAGAAAAACAAGCGAGGAAAGCAGCGAGCCGAGGCGCACCGGCATCGAAAGTGTGCTTTCCATCATAAAGCCGGCCAGCGGCGACATCACCAGGAAATACAGCGTCGAAAAAGCCAGGATCGGGGCCAGGTAACGCAGTGGTCGTTCCTTCAGCGAAATTTTCGCCCCGAGAAAATAACCGGCTGCCAGGCCCGAAAGCGTACAAACAAAAACACTCGTCCAGACATAAAGCGAGCTTCCGTAATAGGGGGCCATGACCTTGGCGCTGATTAGCTCAGCGGCCATGAGGGCGGCACCTTCAATAAAGGAAATGATTAAGAGCGGGCCTTTCGTTTTCAAGTTGATTAAGATTTTTCCAAAAATAGAAATTATTTTTTGTCGCCCGACAGATTTAGACGAAAGCCACGAAAAAACCCACTGACGAAGGCCAGTGGGCAGGTTTTGCAAATAGGATACTTTGCGCGTTTAGTTCTCCGGGGAGATCAGGACAATTTTTCGCCCGATGGAAGTCCTTACATAATAATCTTTGCGGCGGTTGGCAGTAATCAATTGCAGTTCCGCCGGGGAAAAGTCTTCAAATCGGACGCCTTCCCCCAGGATCGTAAAATCTTCGGCCTTCGCCGGGATTTCCGATGCGGAAGGGCTCAGCAGCTCATTTTCGTATAGTTTGATGTAGCTTTTGCCGTTTTCCTGTGGAAAAACGCGTTCTCTTTTCTGGATACCGTTATACACAGGGTTCTGCGCATATACCTGGATAATAAAAAGCGAACCCACCAGGCTTAAAAAGAATTTTTTCATAATTATTTCAAGATTTTATCAGTTCTCCCGCTTTTGAAAACACGGATTACCAATCCTTTATAATGCTCGTCAACAGGCTGTCCGAGCAGGTTATATTCTGCTGCCACTTCTTCGTTCGCCGAGCTGTTGTCTATCTGGGTGATTTTCTGAAGCTGGAGGCTCCCGTTGAGGTCATATTCCGAAAGACGGTAGTAATTCATCCCGGCATCGTAATAAGCATCCTCTACCGAATAAGTCAGGTAACCGCTGCTTTCGCCGGCAGCATTCACCTCGGATACTTTTCGCCAGGTAACGCCGTCAACCGATCTTTCTAGCAGGAAATAATCCGAGTTGTGCTCATTGAACGTCGTCCATACCACCTTGTTCCGGTTTTCAATATTCACGGCAAAGAAATCGCCAAGCTCCACCGGCAGCAGGTTACAAGGCGTCGTCAGGTTATTCAGCTGGTATTGGTAGTCGCACTGGTCACCGGCAAAACCGTCCACCACCATGTAAATACATTCGTTGGCATTGACCGTAAAGGCGGATGAAGTTTGCGAGCTTCCCTCGATGGAAGGGGAGCCGGCGTTCCAAACCGTGGTGAGGTTGGTCGGCGTTCCCCGGAAAATGGTCATTTGGAGGCCGCTTCCATTGATGCAGTTATTAATTCCTTCAAAATCCACGCTCCAGTTTCCGGTGGTTGTGGCACAGAAATGAAACCAGGAGTCGTTGTTGACTACGTAAGAAACATTGTCACCTGATGTACAGCCCGCACAGGTTGTACCCGCATTGCCGTCCAGGTTTTCGTTACCGGGCATGATGTTCGAAGGTGAATAACCCTTGTTTGTACCATTAAATGTGGTTCCGCATTCATCAATGAGATCAGCTCCTACCGGGCGATTATTGCTTGGTGTCGGGTCCACCTGGATGCAGCCCTGGTAGTCCTCGTCGGTATAAATGCCGCAATCCTCGTTAATCACCTGGACCAGGTACCATTGGTTGGCCACGGTCGCAAAACTGATGCTGTACAATGCGTCGTAATCATCAAAATCCGTCACACAATCACCATCGTTCGTGACAATATTGCCTGCGGATGGCATACAGCCCGATGAAGCGGCTGCCGATGATGCATAAGGCCCGAAAGCAACCAGGTCTGTTTGGTAATACGAATTGTTGGAGCGGTTCAGCGTAATGGTAGATTCTGTCGTCGTCGCCTGGAATTTAAACCATACCGTTTCCCAGTCACAGATACCGGAAGTTAACGATCCGCAGACCCCTTCGCCGGCTTCCGCCGTGGCCCCGCCGGTTGTAAAACAACGGGTTGCACCGCCGTTTGTCAGCGTTGTGGCACCCGAGCAACTGTTCGAAACCGCTGCCGGACAGGCAGGAGTTGTAAAGCTGCCGGTTACGGCTGTGCTGAAACAACCGCCGCTGTTACTGTTATAGCCACGAACCCGGTAATTATAGGTGGTGTTGCACGCCAGGTTTTCAAAACGATTTGTCCTGGCCTGTGTGGCAGGAAGCAAAGCTGTTTGACAACCACTTGTAAACGTATTGTTTGTGCAGAGCTCGACATAAACTTCTGTTGTCGAGCCTCCTCCGCTGGTGAAGTTCACCTGGGCATCCCAGGGATTGATATCCGAAGCGGATACGCCTGTTGGGGTGTTCGGGGTCGTACACCCACCGGCAAACAGGGCATAATTGTTCAATAGGCAAAGCAATAAAGCTCCGCATGATAAGAGTTTTAACATTTGTATCTAACCTAAATTTGAGTAAGCGTTCTAGTTCGCGGCAAATCTACTAATAAAATTCGTTTTTCAAAATGGTAATCAATTGAAATTTAGCGTATTAATACGCAAAATCGATTTTAGTCTATTGATAATCAAAATGTTATAAAATTAAAAAATGTTGATATTTTGTGAAAATAATTTGTTAAAATGCGTTTTATTCATGATTAAATCACGCTAAATCGATTAAAGTAAATATTTTGGAGATAAATTGACATTTTGATCCTCTGTAAGCCTCTGAATCAGTTTGTTTTGCTGGCTTATCGCCATTGCTTAAACCGGTAACACGACGACTCAAACATAAGAGTATACTAAGGCGAATAGCAAACGTATCGAAAAGCCATCTTCAGGGAAAGGAAAACAAAAGCCCCGCTTTTAAGTAAAGCGGGGCTTGATAAATAAGTGCTGAAACGATTACATCGTCACTATACCACCGGCCAGGATCCCCAAGGCACAAATTCCCAGGATGACCAGGTGTAATGCATTGACCGGGAGTTTTTCACGGCCTTCATCGGCTGGTTCCAGGGCAATCCGGATCAGTTTCAGGTAATAATAAATCGCAATTCCGGAGTTTGCCAGTGCAATGATGACCAGGATAGGTTGTTCCGTAATGACACTGGAGAAAATCAGGTATTTCCCGAAAAATCCGGCCAATGGAGGCACACCCGCCAGGGAAAGCAGGGCAATGATCATCACAAAGCCGGCAAAAGGATTGCGGCGGGCAAAGCCTTTGTAGCTTACCAGCAAATCTTCATCGTCATCCAGGATCAGGGAAACGATGATCAGGGAGATAATCGAGAAGCCGTATGCAAAGAGATAAACCCAGAGGTTAACCGGGGATTCCGTAATATCCTTGTCAATGACAGCCATCAGGGCATAGCCCACATGCGTAATACTGGAATAGGCAATGAGTCGTTTGAAAGTAATCTGGCGCAGGGCTGTCAGGTTCCCCACGAACATCGTCAGGATCGAAAGTCCGACCAGGGCCGGTACCCAGAATTCGCGAATCGGTTCGAATGCTGTGCTGAACAATTTGATGAAGGCGGCAAAAGCAGCGAGCTTCACAACAGCAGCCATGAAGGCCGTCACCACATTCGGGCTTCCCTCATACACATCCGGGCTCCAGAAATGGAAAGGTGC
>CBINGV010000259.1:0-5305 GCA_966250255.1 uncultured Flavobacteriales bacterium
GGCCGGTTTTTTTGTCGTTGAGCTTGTTGTAAGCGTCGCGGCTGTTTTCGCTCATGGAGCTTGGGATGCTGATGGCATATTTCTGGGCCACGGCCTTGATTTCATCGTAGGCTTTTTCGTGGTCGCTTTGCATCATTTCACCCAATTGGATCACGCTGCTGTTTTTGGAGCGCTGCTGGGCCAGTTTGCCCAATTCAATCTCTTCGAGGCTGGTTTCGACTTCTTCCACCAGGAATTCGGCATCTTCTTCTTTCGTGGCGTCAAATTTTTCGTCGTTGTGCTCTTCGGCAACTTCTTTGGAGTCTTTTTCCTGGTTACAGGCACTTAATCCTACAAAAAGGGCACCGATAAAAAAGGCATTAAGCAGGACTTTCTGAATGTGAGAGTTGTTTTTCATGTTAGTTGTAAATTGAGTTAATATGCTACAAAATTGAAGCATCATCCTTGAAAATGTGTTACAGATTTTTTTCAAAGAGTTGTATGATTTACAGAATCAAAAAACAAGTGTTTATTGCTTTGAAATTTAAGCGTATAAGCCTTGACTTGCCCGATTTTTTTTCGTAACTTTAAAGGGAGTAAAAAAACGCAAAGTCATGAAAACAAGTATTGCCGTATTCAATTCACACGACGAAGCGCTCGCCTCAGTTGTCCTGCTGAAAGACCATCGTTTCCCGCTTGATAAAGTGTCGCTGGTCGGGAAGGCCGAATTGGTGGACGACAGAATCCACCTGGAAACAACTACCCGGGACAGCCTGATCAATACCCCGGTGATCGCCGGAACCATTCTTGGAACAACGATCGGCCTGCTGAGCGGGATCGGGCTTTTTGCCATTCCCGGACTCGGGTTCCTGTATGGGGCCGGGGCGGTTGTAGGTGCTTTGGGCGGTTTTGACCTGGGGCTCCTGGCCGGTGGTGCCGGTACCCTGATGCTCCAGGCAGGAATCGAGGAAGAGCATGCCGTGCGCTACGACGAACACATCAAAGAGGGTAAATTCCTCCTGATGATCGAAGGTTCCCACGACGAGGTGGAACGCGCCCGGAAAATCATCGGCGACGCCCACCTGGGATTCGAGGTGCACGATCAGCCGAAAGCAAAAGCTGCGTCCTGAGAATTAAAAATATGTGGAAAAGCCAAGTTGGAACACTCCGGTTAAAGCCGGCGGATTTCCAAGCAGGTCGGTTTGTTGCTGGTAACGGTAATTGAACCGGAAGACCGTTTGTGCATTTGGCCGGAAGCTGATTGCCGGGGCGATACACCACAGGTGTTCATAGATGTTATCGCCGGTTTCGGTGAAGGTTCCTACATTCCAGTCTGCGTATTCCAAACGGCAGGCGAGGTTCAGCGTGGCATTTTCCCAGCCGAGCATCGGGCGTTTTAAAACAGGCTGAATAATATCTAAAAAGCCGCCTTGCTGCCTGTTGCCGAACTGCTGGGTGTAGGTTGCCGGTACCTGCACAAAAATCCAGGCCCATTCACCGATCAGGATGGTGTTGAGCTTGGGGATCGTAACGTTATAATCGACGGCAAGCACATCCACCCGGCGGCGTGCGTCAATCAGCAGGCCGTCGTCCTGGAATTTATTGTAAATCCCGCCCATGTAAGAAAAACCAAGTTCTCCGGCCTTGCGGTGACGCAGCGCTACTTTCCCGTTGACTAGCGGCAGGCCGCTGTTGATTTCTTCAAAACGCTCGGGGTTGTTTTTGGCGGCCGGCAAAAAGGTTTTGTTTTCGGTATTCTCAATGATGCTGTTGTCGAAATTCCCGGTTAAATAAAATTCGTAGCCGAACATCCAGTTTTTGTGATAGCTTTTCCCGAACAAGCCGAAACCGGTATTGCTCCAGGTGGCCGGAAGCATTTGCGTAGCGGAGACCGGGCGGTCGATGAATTCCCATTTCGGGCCGTCGTGATTCTGGTTGAAAGCCCCGATCGGGTTCATCACAATTCCCCCGCGGAAATTGAGGAGCGGGTGCAATTCGAGGTCCAGTGAGGCAAATTCGATGGCGATTTCACGGCCGCCGTCTTCAAATTCGATTTCACTTAAAAATTTCAGACGCTTGTTGATTTTGGAAGCCAGGAAAACGGTTAACCTCCGCGCCTGGAACTGGTGTCCTTCTGTTACGCCGTCCGTCACGCCGTATTGCCAGTTGCTTTCGAGGTAGCCCCCGATCGCTACGGGACTTTTGCCAAGCCCCAGGAAAGGACGGTTGTAAACGGCATCCATGTTCATGGCATTTTTCAGCGTATCCTTTGGGATGCGTTTGAACAGGGTAGAATCAACCTGTGCGCGGGAAGCAAAGGAAAAAAGAAGGACAAAGAAAAACAGTATTTTTGGATTCATACGAGTAAAATTTTAAGCGTGTGACCGTTTAATTGTACGGGAAAGGTGCGGAGGTTTTGGGTGGCCGGACCATTTTCGACCAGGCCTTTGTTGCTGAATTCGCTGCCATGCGCCGGGCAAACCAGCTTGTCACCGAAAACCTGTAATTCAGCCCCCTGGTGGGAACATTGCAGGTTGATGGCCGTGTATTCCTGTTCACTCAGCCGGTATACGCAAATCGGAAATTGCAGCTGTTCATTTTGGATCATGACATATTTCCGGTAGCTGAGCTGTTCTTTTTTCCGGATTTCGAACTCTTTGGTGTCGAGTTCAAAACCATCATGGCCGAGATCCAGGCTCAGGATTTTGGATGTTTTGCAGCTTTGCAGGATGGTGGTCATAGCCACGCCGCTCATACAGGCATAAGCACAGGATTTTAAAAATTCCTTGCGTTCCATCAGAGGGATTCCAAAAATTTGATCAAAGCCTGTTTTTCACCGGAAGAAAGCGCCTGGTAGAGCGCCCGGCTGCCTGTTGCTTCACCGCCATGCAGCAAGATGGCTTCTTCGATGCTGGTGGCGCGTCCGTCGTGGAGCAGGTAATATGTTCCTCCCTGTGAATTTTTGGAAAGTCCCAATCCCCAAAGCGGCGGTGTGCGCCATTCGGAGGTGAGTGCATTGCCTTCGGTGTAACCGTCATCCAGTCCGGCTCCCATATCGTGGAGCAGTAAATCCGTATACGGGTAAAACTCTTTGTAGGAAAGTCCTTTGATCGGGGAGAAGCCCGTTTTCAGCTTCGGTGTGTGGCAGCCTGCACAGTTGATTTGTGAAAAAAGCGCCTTTCCCTGCTTGACTTCATCATCATCCTGGTTGCGGGGGACGGGTGCTTTCAGGGTTTGCAGGTAAAATACCACATCCTGGATTTTCTGGTTTGAAATCTCCGGGTCAATTTCCTCATTGGTGTATACATCAATCGGGTTGTAAGTCGAAGTGATGCCCATGTCCTGGTTGTAAGCGTTGACCGTTTGATTCAGGAGGTTGTAGGCAGCGCCTTTCTTGCCGAAGCGGCAGATGTGTTTTCCGTTCACGAGGATGGCATCCGGTCTCGGTACAATATAGGAAGGAATCACCAAGAGGTTTGGTACGCCCGAAATGCCGTCACCATCCAGGTCGTCCGGGTCGGAAAGCGCCATGATGTCGGCATCGGTCACAAAATCGAGGAAACCCAAACCGGTATTGGCCGGCGGTGTGAATTTCGAAAAAGTTGCCCCGGCCGGGATCTGTTCCGGCTGGAAGCCCGGCAAAGCGCGGTTTTGTAATTGCGGCCCGCCCAGGTGCATAAAGATGTTGCCGTTTTGGTCCGGCTGCCCGAAGCGGGTGAGGGTGGTGGAAGGATGGCCTTTCCCGTCGCCGGCATGGCAAGCAATGCAGCTGGTGGCCACAAAGGTCGTTCCGAGGCCGGTTTCGGCGGTAAACACTTCGGTAAAAGCGGCATCACCCCGCAGGAAACGCTGGTTTTCTTCCATCGTCAGTCCTTCGATCGTACCGTCCAACACGGCGGATTCTTCCGCTGCGTCCGGCAGGATTTTTTTGCAGGAAATCACGACGCAAAGCATAACAAACAAGCTAACCAGAAATTTTTCCATACCTCTAACAATTTTTTTGTTAAGGCAAAGTTAATAAAAATTAGTTTGTTGCAATAAAAAAAGTTAGATTAATCTAATATTTTTTATTTGAAGGTTCAAATAGTTGTAAAATCATAGACAGGACTTTATTTCTCAATTAAATTTAGCTATCTTTAATTCATGAAATGGATTGTTTGTCTTTTGTTTGTGAGTTTGAGCGGCTTCGCTTTGGTCCAGGAAGAAACCGAAGAGCTGATTTACGAATTGCCTCCCGAAAAGAAGGACACGCTGCTTCCGCTGGAACTGATTGTTGAAGGTTGCGAGCCGGAAGCGTATTTTGATCCGGCTTACGGGAGCTTGCTGGATTTTATTTCCGCGCACATTGTTTACCCGTCAGAGGCCGCCGATTCCCTGATCCAGGGAAAAGTATACGTGAGCTTTATCGTAGAGCGTGACGGGAAATTGACGAACGTTCATGCTTCCACACCCGTGCACCCGCTGCTTGATCGCGAGGCTGTGCGGCTTTTTGAAAGCATGCCGAAGTGGAAACCGGCCCTGTTTAACGGGAAGCCGGTCCGGTCAAAAATGACGCTGCCGATCGCTTTTGTTGTCCACGACTAATACCCAATAAAACCTACGAATTCACGAATCTTTGAATCTACGAATTTTCAAAGTCCCAGCAAATCCATCTTTGTTTTTTCGTATTTCCCATCTTCGGCGGGGTAACGGAGCACGTTTTCAAATTTGCCCGAAGCTTTTGCCAGCGACCAGGCCAGGCTTTCGCCGGCCGGAACGGCGGGGCTTTCCTGCTCGTAAAAAGCATCCCGGTAGGCTTCATCGCTGTGGATCACTTCCCAGCCCTGCGCTTTGAAATGCGTGATCAGCTCGTCAAGAAAAAGCGCCGCCGCCAGGTTGTGGTGAAGCAGGATGTTGTGTTTGATCTTGCGCCCGCTTAAAACCGTGGCCAGGGAATCGTAAAACACGGCCCGGTCAAACAGATGGGCGATGTAATACTCCCGGTAAGGCCGCAAATCCGCCCCGGGCTTTTCGTTGAGGCGTTTCAGCAGGCGGTCGTTGATGTACCAATCGGAGGCATCGATTGTCACATGGGCGTTTTTGTAGCCCTGTGCTTGGAGAAAATCCCGGAATCCCCGGACTTTTTCTTCCGTGTCGCCTTCTTTCAGGTAAGGAAAACGGAAATAGGGATAAAAATGGGCATATTTCCGGATGATGCTGTCGTTTTTGAGGAAATCGGCCTTAAACCAGTCGAGGCTCACTTTTTTGGAAGGAAAATAAGCATGCGAATAGCTGTGGTTCCCGATCCGGTGGCCGCGCTTGTCCCAGGAGCTCAACACGTATGCAC
>CBINGV010000260.1:0-5299 GCA_966250255.1 uncultured Flavobacteriales bacterium
GAACAGCAGATTGATGTGGCCGCCGCCACACTCCATAACCGCCACGATGGTAAAAGCAGCGTGCGCAATATGTTGAACCGGATGAACCTGGCCAAGGCGGTCAACAGCAATTCGATGAATATTTACGGGGCGCTTTATGCCCAGCGGCGCGGGGCCTTTACTACCATCCCGGTCAACGTGCTTTTCGACGATCTGTATGTGCTGGCTTCCACGCTCGCCCAGGGCAAAAAAATCCGCCAGGTGGAAAATGCCGTAATCGAAGATGTGATTTTTGAAAACTATTACCGCGAAGAGCGGATCCAGCGCCTCACCCGGGGCCTGATGCTTTTCCTGCTCCGCCATTTTCACCTTGTACGGAAAATGAGCCTGGCCAACCGTTACCATTTCCTGATGAGTAAATATGCCAAGTTGCTGCTACCGGTACTGGTCTTTTTGCTGCTGCTTAACCTCACGCTCCAGGCTTCCCTGGATTTCAGCCTCACGAGCAGTAACCTTTTCCTGCTCATTACCCTGGCCGGCATCAGTTCCTTCAGTAAATTCCTGCGCCTCTTTTTCCGGGTGGTGTATTACACCCTGAAAGCCGAATACCTCTACATTTTTGCCCGGCAACGCTCCGTCCGCTGGGAAAAGTTTACGAATTATTGAAGGGGTTTCTGGGTTGTTGAGTTAGTAGTTTTCAAGGTATGGACGCAAAAGACGCAAGGTTTCCGCTAAGAATGCAAAGAACCTGCACGACTCACTTAGCAACTCATAAACTACTCACTCAATAACTCACATCTTATATTTCCCGCCCCAAAGCCGGGTAATCAGCTCGGCGGTTTCCTGTTCTTTTTTGCTGCTTCCCGGATGGAAGAAATTCGAGCCCTTCACCGCATCCGGCAGGAACTCGATGTTGACGAAATTATTTGCATGCTGGTGAGCATACTCGTAATTATCGCCGTAGCCGAGGTCTTTCATCAGTTTGGTCGGCGCGTTGCGCAGGTGGAGCGGCACCGGGAGGTCGCCCGTTTGACGCACCAGCGCCAGGGCTTCGTCAATCGCCAGGTAGGACGCGTTCCCTTTGGGTGAAGTGGCCAGGTAAAGCGCACATTGCGACAGGATGATCCGTCCTTCCGGCCAGCCGATCTTTTCAATGGCCTGGAAGGTATTGTTCGCCAGGATCATCGCCGTAGGGTTGGCCAGGCCGATGTCCTCACTTGCCAGGATAAGCATGCGCCGCGCAATGAATTTCGGGTCCTCGCCTCCTTCAATAAGGCGTGCGAGCCAATAGATTGCCGCATTGGGATCACTCCCGCGCATGGATTTGATAAAGGCCGAAATGATGTCGTAATGCATTTCACCGTTTTTGTCATACATCGCTGCGCTCTTCTGTGCCGATTGCTGTACCAATTCGTCGGTAATGACCAGCTCCCGGTCGCCTGGGTACATGTTGACTATGATCTCGAATAGATTGAGCAGCTTGCGGGCGTCACCCCCCGAGAGGGCCACGAGGCGCTTGGTGTCCTTCAGCTTGATTTTACGTTTTTTGAGCTCCGTATCCTCCTTGATGGCGCGTTTCAGCAGGGCTTCGAGGTCGCTTTTGCTATGGGCTTCAAGCACAAAAACCTGGCAGCGGGACAGGAGGGCCGAGATCACTTCAAAAGAAGGGTTTTCCGTCGTTGCACCAATGAGTGTCACGATGCCTTTTTCCACGGCCCCAAGCAGCGAATCCTGCTGGGCTTTCGAAAAGCGGTGGATTTCATCGATGAACAGAATGGTCCGTTTGGTATTGAACATGCCCTGCCCCTGCACCGATTGGATCACATCACGCACATCTTTTACGCCGGAGGAAATCGCCGAAAGCACGTGGATATTCACATCCATTTCGTTGGCCATCAGGTGGGCGAGTGTGGTTTTTCCCACACCCGGCGGCCCCCAGAGGATCATGGAAGGAATCATGCCGTTTTCAATAGCTTTGCGCAGGGGCTTGCCCGCTCCCAGGATATGTTCCTGCCCGATATAATCGGCCAGTTTAACGGGTCTGAGGCGCTCGGCTAACGGTTCAAACATAATTTTTTTTCATAAAATTACCCATTCTTCGCGAAATTTTTTGTAGCATTGTCAAAAAAAAAATCTAATTATGAGAAAACTATTCACAATTGGCCTTGTCAGTCTCAGCCTGAGCTCTTGTGTCTCAACAACGTACATGTTGACAGACAACGAGGTCGGTACAAAAACGGGAGTAGCCAAGGTAAGACCTTTTAAGAAGGATTCGGATTTCAGTATCGAAGCAGCTTGCAGAAACGGCGGGATCTCCAAAGTAGGAACAGTTCAGGTAAAGCACAAAAACTTTGGCCTTTTCTTCACAGTTACAACCATCGTTACCGGTGAATAATCTAACATTTAGCACTATGAAAAAAATCATTATCTTATCATCTCTTGCAGGCTTTTTGGTATCCTGCGCCATGACCACCCCCTATGCCGTAACAAATAATTCTATTGGTACGAAAGTAGGGACTTCTAAAACAATTTGCCTGTTTTCTTTAAGAGGCTCAGACAAAAATTACCACGGGATCATGCTCAACAAAAACTTCGGGATCGTGGAAGCGGCCAAAAACGGCGGCATTACCAAAATCGGGGCGGTTGATATGAAAGTTACCAAAAACCCGTTCTTTGTAAAGAAAGAATTTATTGTTGCAGGCGAATAAAAACAGGAAGCTATGAAAAATTTGACAAAAATCACAGTGGGCACCCTGTTGGCAGGAGCCTTATATTCATGTTCGATGAGCTACCCGGTAGCGGTTACCAACAACCCGGTTGGCCCGAAAAGGGGTGTGGCTTATAAAAAAGTTATTTTAGGTATCCGTTTCGGACACACTGATTTGGGGATTATTAAAGCAGCCAAGCAAGGTGGCATTGATAAGGTTGGATCGGTTGACTTCAAGATTTCCGGCGGGCTTTTCGTAAAAAAATACACCACCATCGTCATGGGCGACGGACCGGGTGTTGAAAAAGAAGATTAATCGTATCTAATTGAAAAATAAAAGAAAGGGGAAGCGATTCCTCTTTTTTTGTTTCCCTTTCTGCCATCAGGCAGCTTGAACGCTGAAACACAGGAGTTTTCAGGCCACGAAGGCGCCAGGCCACCAAGGTACACGAAGTTATTGGAAGGGCCTAAACCTTACAAACGCTCCAATGGGGTTTTAATGCCGTCTACCAAGGAATAGCAAGCCAGTTTATCCTTAAATACGGAGGATTTGAATATGGATTTGTTGAGCAGCATGCGCACGCATTCCTGGATGCCTTCCACAATAGAGGGGTGCGGGTGCACCAACTCCGAAAGCACTTTGATGCCCACGCCCATTTTGATCAGCAGGCCCACCGCCTGGATGGTCGAGGAAGCGTGTTCGCCCACGGCCCGCATCCCCAGGATTTTCATTTCGTTGTCGTTGCTGACGATGATCTTGAAGAAGCCGTCGGATTTGCGCATCGCCACCGCCCGGGCGACGACCGAATAATCGATCTTTACGATTTTTACCGGGATGTTTTTGGCAATGCAGTCCTGTTCGTTGAGGCCCACCGCCGCTACTTCCGGGTTGAAGAACATGATGGTGCAGATGTTGTCGTAGCTGAGCTGCTCGCGGTTGTTGCCAAATATTTTTTCGACGGCGTGGCGCCCTTCGATCTCGCCCATGTTCACCAGGGCAATGCGGCCTGAAACGTCGCCCACCGTGTAGATGTGGGGCACATTGGTCTGGGTGTCGTCGTCGCCGATGTGTACACCGCGTTTCGACATGGCAACGCCGGCTTTTTCGAGGCCGATGCCTTCCACGTTCGGCACGCGTCCAATGGAGAGCAAGGCCCGTTCCACGCGGATCACTTCGCGTTTACCATCGGGGTAAGAAAGCTCGTATTCGACTTCATCGCCTTTGCGTTCCAGTCGCTCGAGCTGGGCGCTGTGGTGCACTACGATGCCTTTGTCCTGCATTTTCTGGTCGATCAGGCGCGCAATGTCGCTGTCTTCAAACGGAAGGATGCGGTCCTGGCGGTCGATGATATGCACTTTGGTCATGCCGAAATTGGCAAAAATGGTCGCGTATTCGCAGCCGATCACCCCCGCACCGACAATCACGAGGCTTTTGGGGAATTCTTCGAGGTGCTCGATGCCGTTGCTGGTCAGGATGTATTTTTCGTCTACTTCGATGTTCGGGATCATGCGCGGGCGCGAGCCGGTGGCAATGATGATGTGCTCGCCGTAGATCGTTTCGGTGACGCCCTCGTGGCTGATCTGCACTTCGTGCGGCCCTGTGAAGGAAGCATTCCCGCGCAGGAAGGTAAACTGGGTATTGAAGGTCTCGGTTTGCAGCAGCTTGATGTGGCAGGAATACTGGAACTTACGTTCGAAAATGGCTTCTTCGAGTGTTTTTTTGACCTGGTCCCAGGTAATGGTATACGGCGTTTTGCCATTTGAAACGATCGTATCGTTGACATTGGCCACCTTCTGGGATAGCTCCCACAGGGTTTTGGAGGACATGGCACCGTTGTAGAGGCCGGCTCCACCCACCCGGTCGCGTTCAACCAGGCAGACACTTTTTCCGTAATCC
The DNA here is from genome assembly GCA_966250255.1 of uncultured Flavobacteriales bacterium. Classification (GTDB taxonomy): domain Bacteria; phylum Bacteroidota; class Bacteroidia; order Flavobacteriales_D; family Crocinitomicaceae; genus M2408. Next base: position 4,584 of record CBINGV010000260.1, read on the forward strand.
ACGCCGCGCATCGCCGCAGCATATCCAGCAGGCCCTCCGCCCATTACAATCAGATCAAATTTTTTCATTGCAGCTTATAGCAAATAAAGTTTCGGGCTAATTTACCTAAAATTTTGAATTCGGGATGAAATCTTGGAAAAGAATCCCTTAGGCCGGATTAACCGCTTATTTGCTACCGCCGGATTCCTTGCGGGGTATCGACCGGACGCCGATTGCAATATCTTTGTTCCGCTCGATGATAATCCGTGAAAAACCGGATGCGGAGTACCTGACATCGCCGTCGCCGGAACGGACCCGGAGTGAAAGTTGTTCCATATCACCGCCTTTTCGCCTGATCTTCCCGATCTCCAGGATGATCCCTTCTATACGCAGGTCTGATTTTAAGGTCTTGATTTCAGCTTTGGTGCTCGTCGGCAGGATTTCTTTGTAAATATCATTTTGTGAAAACGCGCTCCCGGCCACTGTAAAAAACAAGCCGGTGAGGAGGTGGGTCAAACGCTTCCTGATGTGTTTCATGGTGTCGTGTTTTTGTTCGTCTATAAATGTATAAAAAATAATGACTCATGGCGTTAAGAAGCCCATATAGAGTTTTCCCTCCGGTCCTATGGACTTCTCTCTGCGGCTTCACTCGCTTTCCCGGGCGTTCCGCTTCGTCCATGTTTTCCGCGTCCCGAAGCCCAGCTCAATGCCAAAGCCCAGCCAGCTGTATTTTTTGA
>CBINGV010000261.1:0-5290 GCA_966250255.1 uncultured Flavobacteriales bacterium
TCACCGTACAATTTCCCAGGGCAGCGCCATAAACCATTCCCGTATTATCAATTGTTGCGATCGACGGATCACTTGAAACCCAGGGATCAACTAGTGCAGGAGTTCCCGGAAAAGGAATATGCAAGGTTTTGAAAATACAGACTTTTACAGTGATTGAAAAAGCATGATGTGCAAGTAAAGTAAACGCTAAAATTGCTATGATACGAATCAAACCTGCCTGTTTTTTATTTGAATGGTGGCTCATGTTAAGATTTTAGTTTAAAAGTAGTTATCTGATCTTTATTTATACCTGAACTTATATAATTCGGGCGATTTTTTTAGCAAAACGGGTTTTTAAATTTTTATTCTTTACCCTTATGCAAGCATTTAGAAATCTTTGAAAGATAAAAGCCTGGGAAGAATCATCTGCCCAGGCTTTAAAATTTATCTTAAAACTGCAATCCGATCGGTGTACATCACCTCTCCGTCACAAATCATTCGCAAAATGTAAACACCTTCCGAATAACCGAAGAATTCAATTTCTTTGCTCGTTTCTTCAATATTCAGCGTGTAGGTTTTCATCAGTTGTCCCTGCATACTGAGTACCTCGATGGTAGCTTGCTGAATGCCACGGCCATCAAGCGAGTAGTAAACCGTTGAACGTTCGTTAACCGTTGGGTTCGGGGATAGTATAAAGCTGTTGCATGGCCCGACAATACCCTGAACATTGACCGTTGCAATATCCTGGCAGCCGGTAAGCTGATCGGTTACGATCACCCGGAAGGAGTTATTGCCTAATTTGTAAACCGGTGTTGTGATCTGGTTACCCGATCCGCTGAGGCTATGCCATGATCCCGCCTGGAAATATTGCCATTGGTAGGTGTAAGCCGTATTAAACGGAGTGGTCAGCGTTACATCTTCACCTACGCATGCAGCAGCAGTCGCTGTTCCGAGTGTCACGTCAATGGTGCGCAGTTCAACCACCGTACTATCCGTAGAGGTACACCCGTTTGCAGATGTCGCCTCCACACGGTAAGTGCCCGGGGTGCTGACCGTCAGGCTGGAACCTGTTCCAACAATGGTGTTACCATTATACCAAACGAATGAGCTAAATGTTCCCAAAGGGTGAAGGGTTTCCGTATCACCGCCGCCGCAAACGTAAGCCGTAGCCGGCAAATTAACCTGCGGGTTCGGGAGTTGAGTTAAAACAACGCACATACAAGCGCTTGTACATCCGTTTGCATCCTGGACCATGGCCGTGTAAGTTCCCGGCTGGGTTGCCCAGAGCGTATCCGCACTACCGATGTAATTCCCGTTCAGGTACCAGTCTATCCCGGTAACCTGGTCCAACGGATCATGAATGGTCAAACCTACGCTGTCACCTGCACAGAACGGGTTGGTGCCAATCATCTCAATGCAAGCCTGAATAGGAGGAATAACAGTTATTATTTCCCGGATCGTTTCCGTAAAGCATTCGTTACTTACAATATGTTCAATGGTGTAATTTCCTTCCACGGCAAAGAGGAAGCAGATTTGCGAGGTATCGCCAAAGCTTGCAACGACATTTCCGTTTGCATTGTAAATATTCCATTCATGGACACCATTAATCGGTAGGGCAACAAAACATGCCGTATCCATCACACAAATGGTATCCTCAAAATCGAAGTCACCAGGCAATGGATAAATGAGATTCAGCACCATGGAGTCTGTTGCCTGGCATCCCAGGGCATCCGTTACAGTCACCCAATAGTTTCCTGCCGTTGATACGTTAATGCTGATATTCGTCTGCCCGGTGTTCCAGTTGTAGCTGTAATTGGGCACACCTCCGCTCACAATTGGCTGCAAAAGGATCAAACCGCCTGCACAAGCCGTCGTATCGTTGAGTGTTACACTCAGATCACTTAAATTCACCCGGATCGTGTCAACTGCCGTACAAAGACTGCTGCCGATCTGCTGCCCAAGCTCTACCCAATAGGTGCCGTTTCCGGCCGTAATGGTTTGCGTAGTAGCGCCATTGCTCCAAAGGTAGGAATCATAACCGCTTCCGGCATCAAGGGTAACAGAATCTGCTGAGCTGCACACCAGGGTATCGGGCAGGTCAAAGATGATACCGTGTACATAAATCGTGTGCGTTGCTGTATCTGTACCGCAATCACTTACTAAAATATGCTCAATGGTATATGTTCCCGGCTGGGTGAAAGCATAGCAAACCGTATTGGTGTCGCCAAAACTGGCTAATACACCGCTGCCGTTAGTGATCGTCCAGGAGTCAAGGCCTGGATTGAAGGCAACAAAACACGACGTGTCACCCGCGCAAATGCTATCTGAATGATTAAAGCCGGCATCGGCAATCGTCGAAATTGTCAGGCTCACACTATCTGTTGCCGTGCAGCCTGTTGCATCCGTCACAGCAAGGCTGTATGTGCCGCCGGTGCTTGCATAAATCGTTGGCGTTGTGGCCCCGTTATTCCATTGATAGGTATATCCTGGAGTTCCACCTGCAACGACAGGGCTTAGCAGGACCGAATCACCTTCACAAATAGTCGTATCATTGAGCATAACCGTTAAATCGGTCACGCTTACAACCACCGTATCAACCCCAATGCAAGTACAGCAGCCATAAGGTAAGCGCTCGCCCACCTCGACTACATATACTCCAGGACCAACTGTAATCGTTTGTGTGGTATCCCCTGTGTTCCAATGGTAAGAAGTATAACCCGGCCCGGCATCCAGGGTCACCAGGTCATTGACGGAACAAACCATCGTATCCGGAATGTCAATTTCCGGCAAAGGCTGTTCGTTGATGGTAATTGCCAGGCAATCGCCCGTACAGGCCCCATTGGTAAGGATAGCATTATACACGCCGCCCAAAGTAACGGCAAGTGTGTCGCTTGTTCCCACAACCACAGAATCCGGTAAGGAAATCCAGGTGATACCATCATAGATTCCATTCACAAGCAGGTAAACGGTATCGCCCTCACAATGCGGGTTGCACCCGAGCAGCTCAATGGAACCGTGCGGGTAATCGCTCACAATAACCGACAATGTTAAGATATCCGAACAGCCGGTACTATCAATCACAATGTGGGTAACATCATACGTCCCCGGGGCAGTATAGGTGTGGCAAGGCTCATTCGCATTGGAATAGTCACCGTCGCCAAAATCCCATTGGTGGGTAAAGCCTGAACCGATCATCGTGTTATCGGTCACATCGAAGCACGTTTGCTCACCGATACAAACCGTGTCGGCTGTAAAGTCAGCATTTACGGAACACGGGGAACAACAGTAAACCGTATTCAGCGTATCGTACCAACTGGCTGTAATGCCATCGCAATCTTCATTACAACTGATTTCAACGGTGCGGTAAATTTCCCCGTTCAGGGCAATCGGCGTACAATCGAAGACCGTTGATGATTCAATAGCGAAGCTAAAGGTTTGCGAGCTTCCAGCCGGAAGAATCCCTACGTTAAAGATAACATCCTGCCCGTCAAGCGTGGGCTGACTCGGTGAGCCGCTTCCGGCTACCAGGTTAAAGCCGTTAGGCAATGTAATTTTAAGGCTGTCCCCGTTTTGATTGACAAAAGTGCTTGTATTTTCAACCGTGAATGTGATCACATTGCTTTCCTGGCAATCCAGGGTGTCGGTTTCCGTGTGGGTCAATTCATATTCCACCAGGTTTTCAAAACCTTCGATGTTGAGGTAATATGTTTTCGGAACCACAATCGAATCCCCGCAGTTTCCAATTCCGTCAGCCGTTACCACCAGTGAATCGGTTGGGTCGTAGTTACAGTCCAGTACCAAATCAAAGCTGATCCAAACATTATTTTTCGTTGGCTGGCGGCTACCCACCAGGCTGGTATCATCTGCCAGCAGCTGCGGGATACTGTCTACCAGGCTCCAGCCGATCGGGTTATCGCCCGGGTAGCTGTTTGTCGATCCGTTCAGGCTTAGCCAGTTACCCGGGTTCGGATAGCTGTACATCGGTTGGATCACGCTGGCCCCATCCGGCAGGTTAAGAAAGAAATCGACATCGTACATGTTTGCCGGGGCAGAGCTTGTTAGCTGGAACTCATAGTGCAGGGTATCGCACAACTCATAACTGCCTTGCGGAGTGACATTGGCCAGCATTTGCAAATTCGAGCGCAGGTACATCAATTGCAGCATCGTTGTATCGGCATGACAAGTAGAGATTTCTGCATCCAGCGGATCAGCCGGATAGCCACCGCAATTCCAGCCGCTTAGTAAACGGAGCGTATCAACAATGGAATCCGAGCAATTGTCAAAAGAAGCATAAATGCGGTAGGTTTTACATTGGTTGACATTGAGTTGATCCACCTCCAAAAAGGCACTTTCATCGCCGTTGTAATACGTAACGTTTGGCGCAGCGCTTGGGCTGATTTGAAGAATGTTATCGATATGAATATTGCCCACATTGTTCAGGCCATTGTCTATATCCAGCCACACGTTTGAAGCAACTCCGATATTGGGGTGTTGGTTGTTGGGTTGATTACAGACACGCACATCCCAAAACTCCTGGTTTAGGTCAGCCGTTTGCATCACATCACTTACCACCTGGATGGAAACATTCGGTTTGAAGTTATTTCGAATGATATTGTAAGTTTCACCACCAATCGTAAAAAAGCTGTTAAAGCCATTTGATTCGTTCCAGTCCCAATTTTGGTAGAGGCTTGGTTTTTGTGTATAGAAATAGGTATCGTAATTGTATTCCAAAGCGGTCAGGAAAGTATCCCGGCGTTCACAGCTTGGGTGCAGCCAGAACTCAAATACCGGGTAGTTGTTCGTACTGTAACCGGGTATGACATTTCCTAAATTAACATGATCGCCCTTATCCATAAATGGAACCGGGAAATTAAAGGTAAGCTGATCCCCGATTAAAGTCGGTGTAGGGAAAGTGGTGTTGCCCACTGTATACCAGGGGCCATCCGCATTGTAATACGTGGCTTCTGCCGGGGGAGTGTTATCATAGGTATACCCCGGTGGGATTGTAATGGTCAATGGCGAGTTAATGCGGATCAGCGGACGGAATTCGTTCGGGAAATCGTCCCCCATGATCCCGCCGTAATTTACGGTATATACTGAAATTTTCGTGTCATTGCAAGCTTCGAGTGTTGTGCCCAGGTACAAATGGGTTTCGACGCTGTACAATTCAAAGCGCTCTCCCCAGTTATCACAACTATTCAGCGTGTCATTAATCATCGACGAATAATGGGTCCTGAGCATCGGGATTTCAACATGGTTGTGATCAATCACGTAGCTGCTCAGGTTGGTATATAAGTCCATTTCCAGCACA
>CBINGV010000262.1:0-5281 GCA_966250255.1 uncultured Flavobacteriales bacterium
CCCGGGAAAAATTTAATTTTACACTTACTAAAACGATTTATCAATGAAATTTTGCGGATTATTTCCTCTCTTTTTCTTGCCTTTCAGCCTATCGGCCCAATGTTCGGGAAGCGAGCCTGTTATTGACCTGGGCAGCGATACGATTTTATGCAGCGGGCAAAGTGTTCAGCTTACCGTTCCGGCAGGCTATGACACCTACACCTGGTCGACAGGAAGTACGGGCACTTCAATTACAGCAGCAAGCAGCGGTATGTATGTCGTGGAAGCCACACTTGTATTCGGGAACCAGAACCTGGTAGTAAACGGTGATTTTGAATCCGGGAATAGTGGTTTTTCGTCCAGCTACAATCCCGTCAACTTTGTTTCTCCGACAGCCTTATGGGATCCAGGCTATTACGCGATCGGGAACAGCCCCAACGATTACCATTCGAATTTTTACACCTGCACGGACCACAGCTCCGGTTCAGGTAAAATGTACATTGCCAATGGTTCATCCTCACCGAATACGACCATCTGGAGCCAGACAATCAGCGTGCAGGCCAATACCAATTATAATTTTACGGCCTGGGTAGCAAGCGTTGAGAATACAAGTGTGCCGGCCGTACTCCAGTTTTTTGTCAACGGGAGCCAGATCGGGGATGTTTTTTCACCTTCGAGCACCGGCTGTAGCTGGGACCAGTTTTACAACCTCTGGAATTCCGGCAGCAACACCAGCGCCGTGATTTCGATTGTCAACCAGAATACGGAAGCTTCGGGCAATGACTTCGCCCTCGATGATATTTCCTTTATTCCTTATTGCACCAACCGCGACACGGTCAACATCACCGTGGAATCCATTACGGTGAATGCCGGCAGTGATGTGAGCATCTGCGCGGACTCAAACGCCAGTTTGCAGGCTGTGGCCAATGTTCCGGGCAGTACCTTTTTATGGAGTAACGGGCAAAGTGGCACGACAATTACGCCCGGAAGCAGCGGGATATACAGCGTAAGCGCCACCACACCAAACGGCTGCAGCGACAGCGATGAGGTAGAGCTAACGATCAATCCGCTGCCGGATGCCGGTTTCAGTACCTCTGCTACGGAAATCCAGGTACCTCAAACGCTTGTGTTTGAAGCCCCGGACAACCCGGCGAACACCAGCCTCAGCTGGTCGGTAAATGACAGCACACAGACCGGAAGCCCGGCAAGCTTGTCTTACACTTTTAGCGAAGCCGGCAGTTACCTGGTCCAGCTCCTGGCCGAAAGCCCGGAAGGTTGTTCGGCCTCTTTCTCTATGCTGATCGAAGCGCTGGATGAAACAACACTGGAAACGGCTAACGTTTTTACACCGGACCAGGACGGGATCAACGATGTTTACCACTTCAATATGGAAAATATCAAAAGCATTGATTTACAGATTTTCAATCGCTGGGGTCAGGAAGTCAGCCACATTACGGAAGCAAAGCAGGGCTGGGACGGAAAGGACCTGAACGGAAAGGAATTGACGGCCGGAACCTACTTTTACCGCTATACGGCTGCAGGCGGATCAGGGGAAAAATCCTATTCGGGGCAGGGTTTTATACAATTAGTCCGCTAAATCGGTATACTCGGCCAAATTTTTAACTTTGTTTGAATTAAAATATTAACTTTAGTAACACCAAGGCTATCTATGAAGAAACTAACATTACTGGTTTTCCTTTTACTTTCTATGATGTATTTTGCCCAGGATACTACCTGGGTACAGACATTGACTTTTGATTCCATTGCCACGCGGCGTGCTGTGTTTGACTTTCCACAGGAATTGAACGGCAAGCGCTTTGAAAAAGTGCTGATGTATTACAAGCTCAAGTGCAGCCCGCTGACTCCCTGGGACCAATATGACTGCGGAGAGTGGGATTACCTCACCTATGCCCGCGTTTTTCAGCACACCGGCCTCTACGATTCTACCGAGGTCATGGGCAAAGGCTTTGTTTCCAATTACCTGAGTCCGGCAAGCATTAGTTTCAACCAGATCCCTTATACGGAGGCAGATACGTATGTCCGTAACGAAAAGAACCGCAGCGGCGCTTCCCTGACGAATATGAACGTCAACAGTGCTTCGGGTATGGACCGTGCCCCTTTTGATGTTTCGAAAAACGGGGGACGCTCGCAATTCCTCTTCCTGGCTTCGGAGCTTACAACAGCCGGAATTACGGCAGGAAATATCGAATCCCTGACTTTATACCTGAGCTCCTTCCTGGTAAACGGCGAGCTGAAATACCCGAAAATCTCCCTCAAAGCCAGCACAGACAGCGAACTGAGTGCTTTGCAAAACGGCGGCTTTACGGAAGTCTACAATGCTTCACACTGGGCAAGCGGAAGCCAGCCCGAGCTGGTCAATGGTAGCAACCAATTCCTGTTTTACCAGCCTTTCGCCTGGAATGGCACCGACAATATCATCGTGGAATTTTACTTTGAAAACACGGAAAGCGTAAACGGCAATTTCATGCTCTTCGAAGCAGAAAACACCGGAACTAACAACGGCGTAAGCTTCGATGACCTGAACGGAAGCATGCATTTCAGCGGTACCAACCAGGCCCTCAGTCAACTTTCGGATTTTTACATGGGCGACCAGATGACAATTGCTTTCTGGGCGAAGGGAACGGGATCTGCCGGAACAAACACCTCCATCCTCGAAGCTTACGACACCCTGAATAACCGCATTGTAAACCTCCATTTTCCATGGAGTGACAACAACCTGTATTTCGACGCCGGCAACGGCGGAGGCAGCTACGACCGGATCAATAAGCTGATGACCTCAGCAGAGATCGACAATAACTGGAACCACTGGGCTTTTGTTAAAAACGCCACGGCAGGTACGATGCAGGTGTATAAAAACGGCGTACTGTGGCATAGCGGGACCGGTAAAACCCAACCCGTGGGCTACATTCATCGCCTGGTGCTTGGAACCAACGTCAGCGGCGAATACGACTGGAAGGGAAAAATCGATGAATTCCAGGTGTATAATGCTGCCCTGAGCCAGGCCGACATTCAAAGCTGGATGGGCAAAAAGATTGACAATACGCATCCTGCCTGGGGCAACTTGCTGGTGTATTACGATTTTGACAACAAAAGCTGGGCGGAAGACATGTCGCAAAATGAAAACCGCCTGATGCCTTCCGAATATGAAATGATCCGCTTTGACGAATTCCCGGTGGTTGATCATCGCCAGCTTAACCTGCGCCCTGTTGTTGGTTTCGGGCAGGGAACCGTGACCGGGGCAATGGTCACCAGCCAGCATCCTGAAAAACATCTCAAAGAGCCTATGGTTGTTTTTGAATACAGCCCTTTGAACCGCCATTTTGACATCCTCAATTCACGCGTTGGCGTATTGAGCGGCGATGAAATCGTTTACAATGCTCAGAACCAGGTTATATCCCAAACTCCGTTTAGCGGATCGAGCACGATGAGCAATTCGGATATTTCTTATTTCCAGGAACCGGTAGAGCGTATACACGACATCGAAATTGGCCGTTATATTACGCCTTACGGAATTGGCTTTGACCTGGGACCAAACGGTTTTACTTACATTTACGATGTAACAGATTACCAGCAAGTCCTGAAAAACAACGTGGACCTCGAAGCCCACAACACCCAGGAACTGATCGATCTGCGCTTTGCTTTTATTGAGGGCATTCCGCCGCGTGATGTACACAGCCGCCAGCCGATCTGGTCCGAATGGCGCTCGTACCAATATGCCGATATGGACAACAACACGGTATTGCAGGCAGTCAACATAGATTTGGCGGATACTTCCTCCATGTTTAAGATCAAAACGCGCTTTACGGGACATGGCCACAACGGCTCGGTGAACTGCTGCGAATGGGACCCGAAAACACACACCATCAACGTGAACGGAATCCCGCGCTTTAACTGGGAAATCTGGCAGACCAGCGAATGCGGCGACAACCCGAACATCAGCCAGGGAGGTACCTGGCCTTATGCCCGCGAAGGCTGGTGCCCGGGCGACATGGTAAAGGAGCACGATCACGAGCTGACTCCTTATGTAACTCCGGGCGGAAACGTACAGATTGATTATGACATTGAAAACGTTCCGGCAAATGACCAGGCCCAGGGTAACGGGAATTACATCGTAGCGATGGACCTGATTTCTTATTCCGCGCCGAATTTCCAGCATGACGCCGCCCTTGTGGATGTCCTGAACCCGAACAATTATGAATACTACAAAAAGTTCAACCCGACCTGTTCTTTCCCGCGGGTAATTTTACAGAACACCGGAGAGCTTCCGCTGACACAATGTACGATCCGTGTTTATGTCGAAGCCGATAAAGTGATCGATTACAACTGGACGGGCAACCTGGCTTTCCTGCAAAAAGAAATCGTTGAAATCCCGGTGGATGATATCACCTGGTGGCAATCCGCTACGGGAACACATACTTTCCATGCTGAGATCATCGCCGTACAAGGTTCGGCCGCAACGGATGAATACGCGCAAAACAACATCAAAACAACACGTTTCCAGGCGCCTGAAATCGTGCAGGGACCGTTTTTTGTGTGGTTTATCACTAACAATAAGGCCTCCGAAAACAAATATACATTGATGAAAGACAACGGCGATGTGGTTTTCCAGCGCCAGAACATGTCAAACCAGACACATTACAGGGATACGTTTAACCTCGATCCGGGCTGTTACAGCATTATCCTGGAGGACAGCGACCACGACGGTATTTCCTTCTGGTATTCGAGCCAGGCGGAAGGCGAAACCAGCGGATCGTTTATGGTGCGTAAGGTCGGCGGCCCGACATTTGAAAGTTTCCCGGGCGATTTCGGGAATTACCACCGCTACAATTTCTCCATCGGGATGGAAAACCTCAGCACCGAAGAGCTGATTGAAAACTCCGGGCTCTCGATTTTCCCGAACCCGACTACGGGCGAGTTCTATATCGATCTCGGCGGAAAAAATGTGAATAAGGCCGAGCTGGAAATTACCGACATTTCGGGCAGGACCGTCCTCCGTCAGGCCATGAATGCCGGCCCTACAAGCGCCGAAGCCACCATCGACCTGAAACAGGCGCCTGCAGGACTTTATTTCGTGCGGGTGAAGACCGAAGGCCGTATGTACACCGAACAAATTATCAAAAAATAACCGCTGCTATGTTTTTTAAACTGCTAAACTATAAAAACCCAAATACAATGAAAGAACTATTCGATTTTCTCTTGTATCTGATCTTCAATAACATCCTCCCTTTCCTGGTTGTTATGATGTCAGCCCTTTACTTCTTTTTCTTTTATTGATCTATCT
>CBINGV010000263.1:0-5231 GCA_966250255.1 uncultured Flavobacteriales bacterium
TGATCGACCTCTACGCAGCTGTAAAACTGTGCATGGAAATGGAAAAAGGCAAATAAGCCAGAAACATAGAACAATGAAACAGAAGGCGTCCGGGTTCGGGCGCCTTTTTTGTTTACCGCTTTACAACTTTGTCAATAATACCTTTATTTGAATAAACTTATGAGCTATTTCAAAATCGTTGTGTTTCGTCTCAAGTGAGAGAAGTGAGGAAAAGAAAAAGACTGAGCGGTTTGGCAATACAATTCAAGGCGCTTGTCGTCTGTGACCTGTTTTGTAAACTTCCACGTAACGGCAACAGGGAGCGATATGGTTGGGATCAAAGGAACGATACAAGGCAAAACAAAGCCGATGGCGGAGAAAGGACTTATCAACCAGGGAAGCACCAAGAATCCAGTCGTCATCCCGTTTCAATCCCGTCAGGGAAAGTTTTTCGGCTAATTCAAGCGTGTAATTGCGTCGGGGATAATCTTCGGAGCTTCCCCCGCGCGCTTTTTTCGAGGTAAATATGCGGAATCGCAGGATTGTTGCTGATATACGAAAAAGCAGGAAATAAGTACAAACGATAAGAATCGGGAGAACCAATCTCCTTCACTCAAGTATTTAATTCCTTCTTCTTGCTATCTATTTTAATTTTTACTAACTTCAAGCTCTTTTCAGAAACGATGTCTGCTTACGAATTAAAAACAGGAATCGGGCACCTCGATCTCCAAAAAGTACACCGGGCCTTAGCACAGGAATCTTATTGGGCGGCCGGTATTCCTTTCGAAACGGTTGAAAAAGCTTTTCGAAATGCCTATTGTGTTTCTATCCATGCCGAAGGCGAACAGGCGGGCTTTGCACGCGTGGTGACGGATTATGCCACTTTTGCCTATTTATGTGATGTCTTCGTAGAGGAAAAACACCGCGGAAATGCCTATGGCAAACGTTTGATGCAGCACATTATGAACGAGCCCTGGGCGACAGGAATCCGCCGATTTATGCTGGCAACCCGCGATGCGCATGGCCTCTATGAACAATCCGGCTTTTTAGCTTTAAAAGAACCGCACAAATTCATGGAGCTCGTGCGTCAGCCTTACCCGAAAAATGCGTAAATTTAGACGAATCAGCATATGGTCACATTTGCATACTAACACATAAATAATGGAACGGAAACTACATTACGCCACCGTGAGCGAAGCCATCGAAAAGCTCCGGGCACAGGGATTCACAACCGATTTCAACCTGGAGGAAAACTGCATCGTTTGCTACCCGCATGAATTCGCTGCCGACGAGTTTGAAATCGTAGACATTTACCGCTATGAAGGCGACTCAGACCCGGCCGACGAAGCCACCGTGTATGCCATCGAGTCCAAAACCGGGATCAAGGGCATCCTCGTAACGGGTTATGGTGCGTCCTCCGACAGTTATTCCAACGCCATCCTGGAAAAACTGAAAAGCCATTAAAAATTGAATCATTCATCATTCATAAAAAAACATGAGCTCCGAACAAAATTACCTCACCAGTGCCCTCCGCCAGTTTCGCTTTTACGAAAGTCTTTGCCGCAAAACCATCGATCAGCTGGAAGAAAAAGACTTGCTGCACGAACCCGAAAAAGATGCCAATTCCATTGCGATCATCGTACAGCACCTCCACGGGAACATGCTCTCGCGCTGGACGGATTTCCTCACCAGCGACGGCGAAAAAAGCTGGCGCAGGCGGGACGAAGAATTTGAAGAAATTGCCAAAAGCCGCGCTGAAGTGATCCGGCTCTGGGATGAAGGCTGGAAATGCCTGTATGACGCCCTCGAAGCGCTCCGGCCGGAAGATTTGCAAACATTGGTGTATATCCGCAACGAAGGACAAACCGTGCTGGAAGCGATCAACCGGCAAATGTGCCATTATTCTTACCACGTAGGCCAAATTGTGTTCATCGGGAAAATGTTTCGCAAAGACCAGTGGCAAAGCCTCTCCATCCCGAAAAACAAATCGCAGGAATACAACCAGGGAAAATTTTCAGCCGATAAGGAACGGAAGCATTTTACGGATGAATTTTTGAAATAATGCTTTAGTGAGTAGCTGAGAAGAAACCCCTTCCGCGACAAAAGGTGATCGTTTGATCCGGAAGCAGGGAAAAATAAACATCACAGAACGAAACTGAAATGTTTCCATTTGTATTATCAACATAAAATTCCTGGTCCATGTCTTGGCGGGCAAGCAATATTGCGCTGCTCCATCTCCTGTAAAAAACTAACACCTGGTTGGTATCGGCCTCCGGTGAAGTACCATAAATACCTGTCTCCGGTTTACCGTCAAAAATAACTTCAAAATACAGCTGTGAATCGAATGGAACCTGGGCGGTGTCTCCATAAAATTGAATGGTATAACGGTTCGTCAGGGAATCATATTTTTCTTTCGAAAAAAGTATGGGCGTATTTTCACCCCAGTTTTCCTCTCCTTGCGTTAAAAAACTGAAATATCCCTGTGGAATATAGCACGGAGCCTGGAAAATTTCACTTGACTCACCTATCGCTTCAGGTATTGCAACTTTATCCTTGGTACAAGAAACAAGCAAGCAAAAAGTCAGGATATACAGACAAATGGTTTTACAGCTCATCGTGGTTTTTTACAAATATAGAATTAATATGCTAATACAAAATCAATTAGCAAATTAGCAAATTAACATATTAATTCATTATCACATTAAACAATTCGTTTCAAGCCAATGCGCTTGCGCTCAATGTCCACTTCCAGGACTTCCACTTCGACGTGCTCGTGCAGGGCAATGAATTGCGCCGGGTCTTCCACGTAGACATCCGCCAGCTGGGACTTGTGGATCAGTCCCTGTTCTTTGATCCCGATGTTGACAAAGGCTCCGAAAGCCGTTACATTGGTCACGATGCCCGGCATTTTCATGCCCACGATCAGGTCGGAAATGGTTTTGATCGCTTCACGGAATTGCAGCACTTTGGCCTTTTTACGCGGGTCACGTCCCGGTTTTTTTAATTCGCTGACAATATCATTGAAAGTAAATTTGTCCATTTCCTGGAAATCTTCGTATTTGATGTTTTTCAGCAGAGCATCATTCCCGATCAGCTCCGGAACGGAAGTCCCCAGTTTTTTGGCGATTTTCTCCACGAAAACATAGGATTCCGGGTGCACCGCCGAATTATCCAGCGGGTTCTCCCCTTCCCGGATACGCAAAAACCCGGCGCTTTGCTCAAATGCTTTATCACCGAGGCGTTTTACCTTTTTCAGATCCTGGCGCGATCGGAAAGCCCCGTTTTCCAGGCGGTAAGCCACGATGTTTTCGGCCGTGGCCATGCCCAGCCCGGAAACGTAGCTCAACAAATAAGGTGAAGCGGTGTTCAGGTCCACTCCCACGCTGTTTACAGCCGAAACGACCACATCGTCGAGTGCGCTTTTCAAAGCCGTTTGGTTGACCTCATGCTGGTACTGCCCCACGCCAACGGATTTCGGGTCGATTTTTACCAGCTCGGCCAGCGGGTCCATCAGGCGGCGCCCAATCGAAACAGCTCCGCGCACCGTCACATCGTAATCCGGAAATTCCTTGCGGGCAATCGGGCTGGCCGAATAAATGGAAGCGCCGTCCTCGCGCACCACAAACACTTCCAGGTCGCGGTCAAAACGGATGTGCTTGATAAAATGCTCGGTTTCACGACCGGCCGTTCCATCACCGATCGCAATGGCTTCAATTTTATACATCTGCACCATTTGCGCAATTTTAGCCGAAGCCTTGTCGCGCTCATTTTGCGGCGGGTGCGGGTAAATCGTGGCATTGCCCAGCAAATTTCCCTGCTCATCGATACACACCACCTTGCAACCGGTGCGAAAGCCCGGGTCCAGTGCCAGGATCCGCTTCGAGCCAAGCGGCGGGGCCAGCAGCAACTGGCGCAAATTTGTCGAAAATACCTTGATCGCTTCGAGATCGGCCTTTTCCTTTGCTTCGCTGATTGTTTCATTTTCCAATGAAGGACAGAGCAAACGCGTATAAGCATCGCGGCAGGTATCGGCCACCAGCTCACCGCAGGCATCATCGCTTTTCACAAAAAAGCGCTCCATTTGCTCCAGCGCCTGTTCTTTATCCGGCTGTACTTTTAAACCGAGCAGGCCCTCGCGCTCACCGCGGTAAATTGCCAGGAAACGGTGCGATGGAATTTTATATAAAGGCTCATTGAAATCAAAAAAATCCTTGTATTTCTGGGCATCTTCGCTTTTTCCTTTCATAACCCGGGATGTCAGCACGGACTTGCGCTGGAACAAGGTACGCAGGCGGCTGCGAAACGCCGCATTTTCGTTCATGTATTCCGCCATGATGTCCTTGGCCCCCGCAATGGCCATGTCTTCATCAAATACTTCTCCTTTAACAAAACGCTCCGCCATTTGCCAGGGATCGCCGCCCCGCTGGGAAATAATCATTTTGGCCAGCGGCTCCAGTCCCAGTTTTTTCGCTTTTTCACCCCGGGTCAGCTTTTTCTGCTTGTATGGCAGGTAAATGTCTTCCAGCACATGAGCATCGAAGCAGGAAGTGACTTTATGTTTCAGCTCCTCTGTCAGTTTACCCTGTTCCTCGATGGCTTTCAAAACCGTTTGCTGGCGCGCGAGTAAGTCCTCGTACTTTTTAGCCAGGTCGCGGATCTGCGTAATCTCCACCTCATCCAAACCGCCGGTCATTTCTTTGCGGTAACGCGAAATAAAAGGGACAGTCCCCCCTTCTTCGAGCAGTTTCAGTGTATTTTGAATGGCTTTTTCAGGCAGGCCGGAATTCGCCTGGACAAAGGATATTACTGTCATATTATTTAATTGGGTTGCAAAACTAAAAAAAAAATTCCCGACCCGCAGGCAACTTTTGAAAAGTTCGGCAGTATTTGGTGTATAAACTTAAAATATTCTAACATGAAAAATCTTGTCCTTTTTTTAACCTTTGTGACAGTAACGCTGCTCAACGGCGCCTTTTCACAGAACAATCAGCTTTACCTGATGGATTCCAGCAGCTATTGCTCTTCCATTAAGCAGGTGATGCTCTACATGAGTATCGGGAGCGTCGAAGAAGTGGATCCGGTGATTACCATCAACTGGGGAGACGGCTCAACGAGCACGGTAAATAACCAGACCTTCCAGGCCAACTCCAACCCGTACATCCTGTTTGACCACACCTACGCAAGCCCGGGGGTTTATGTGGCAAGCGCTACCTTCCAGAGTACGGTTACTTCGGATGTCTACGAGTCCAACC
>CBINGV010000264.1:0-5213 GCA_966250255.1 uncultured Flavobacteriales bacterium
CGGGCTATATCCTGGCGATCTTCTGCTGTACTTTTTTCTTTGCTGACAGGCGCCGCTTGCTGGATTACCTCAATTATTCCATCATTTACCTGGTCACCATCAAACAGGCGCAGCTGATCCATCGGAACGACCTCTCGTACGAATATTTTATCGGTTACATCGTGATCATCGTTTCCCTGATCTCGTATTTCAAAACTATGCGCCAGATTCTGGTTTTTTCCGGAAGCTCCGTACTGCTGATCCTGCTGATTTTTGTTGTCGAAAAAGAAATCCATTATTCCAAACTGCTCTTCTATGTCAGCGCCATTTTCACCATTACCTTTTTTCTTTCGTTCATTTATTACATCAAGATCATCAACCAGCAGAAGCTGCTCGAATACTCGGTGCAAGTGGCCGAAAGTGAAAAATTGTCACAGGCCAAATCGGAGTTCATTTCCAAAATGAGCCACGAGATCCGCACGCCGCTCAACGGGATTTACGGCTTTACGAACTTGCTGATGAAAGAAGAATTGACGCCTGAGCAGCAAAAATATGTAGAGAACATCAAATTTTCGGGCAACCTGCTCAAAACACTCATCGATGATATCCTCGATAACTCCAAGATCGAAGCCGGGAAAATCAGCCTCGAAGAAGATGAGCTCCAGATCCGGGAACTGTTCAGTAACGTAGAAGGCAATTTTGAAGAGCTGGCCGAACGGAAACAGCTCCGCATTGTCAATCATTTCCGGCTGGAAAGCACAGATCCGGGGCTCGTTCTGCTGGGTGACAGCCTGCGCATCAGCCAGATCATCATGAATCTCATGTCCAATGCGATCAAGTTCAGTGAAGAAAAGCGCGAAATCCACATTGAAGCCCACACCGGGCCGGAAATGAACGGCCGCGTACTGCTGACCTTCCGCGTGGCCAATTACGGGATTGCAATTCCCGAGGAGCAGCTGGCCGGGATTTTTCAGCCTTATGTACAGGTAAGCAACGACATGAGCCGGAAATACGGGGGAACAGGCCTTGGGCTGAGCATCGTCAAAAGCCTGGTAGAGCGCATGGAAGGAAGCATTGAAGTAACATCCGGCGAGCAAACCATTTTCACCGTCACTATTCCCTTGCGTACGAAGGAAGCCGGGAAGCAAAAAGCGCAGGACAGTATACCGGATGTGAAAAGTTTTTCCGGTGATTTTGGGCGCATACTCGTTGCTGAAGACAACCCGATGAACCAATTCCTGATCAAAACCATCCTGGAAAAAAACAACATTGCATTTACCTTGGTTGAAAACGGGGAAGAAGTCTTGCAGGAAATAGATAAAAACGAATACAGCCTCTTGCTCATGGATATCATGATGCCGGTTATGGATGGAATGACCTGTACCCGGATCCTGCGTGAAGAGCGACAAATCAAAACCCCCGTCGTGGCCTTGACGGCGGATGTAAAAACCAAGTCACAACCCGGCTTTGAGGAGCTTTTTGACGACTACATCAAAAAACCTTTCGAGGAAACAGAGTTGCTGGAAGTGATGCGTAAACTGGTATGATATGGAATTTTTCAGTTTGTCAAAAGTTGAACTTTACTCGCCGGGAAACAAAGCGTTCCTGCTCAGGTCCGTGCAATTGCTGCAGGAAGAGCTTACCCAATTTGACATCAACCTGCAGCGGGAAGCCCGCGAACGGAACCTGAAAGGTATCCGGCAGGTCATTCACAAAATCAAACCGAGTGTGGAGCTTTTCCTCTTTCCGAAGGAGTATTTTGACCTGTTGATCGGGGTGTACGGGATCAGTGAAGAAAATTTTGCCGATCATACAAGTTTTGATTTAACTATCGAAAAAATAAATATATTTACTAAAAATATACTACAAGAACTAAATACTTATTTAAACCTTAACCCATGAAATGCCTGATTATTGACGACGATGTGCTGATGATACACATCCTGGAGGAATTATTGTCCGAAGTGGATTTTGTTGAACTGGCCGGTACCGCTAACAACGCCAAAGAAGCTATCAGCTTCCTCCATTCAAATGATGTGGATCTCATCTTTCTCGACATTGAAATGCCTGAAATCAACGGAATTGAATTTTTACAGATTTTTTCAAGGAATTCCATTCCTGTGATCATTGTTTCCTCCCACAAGGAATACGCTTTTGACGCCTTTCAATACAACGTCATTGATTACCTGCTCAAACCGATCGACCGCAATCGCCTTCTTAAAGCCCTGGGGCGCGCCCGGCAGAATGGCAACAACAGCTCGATCAGTCCCGAAAACACCGAAAATTTTTACATTAAGGTCAATTCATCTTACCAATCGGTTTTTTATGATAAGGTGCTCTACGTGGAAAGCCTCGGGGATTACATTTCCATTGTCCTCGAAGACCGTAAAATTACGGTGCATTCCACCCTGAAAAAAATTGAGCAGAAACTGCCTGAGCGCGATTTCCTGCGGGTGCACAATTCCTTTATTGTCCGGCTGGATAAAATTGAGAAATACGAAGACAATTTTATTACTATCAAAAAGGCCCTTATTCCCGTGAGCCGCTCCCATAAAACACTACTGAATCAAAAACTGAATATTTTGTAAGGTTTTCAAATTAATGTGTAATAAATTGATTTTTAAAGCTTAACACTTGGTTGTTGAGCTTTTTTTGTTCCCTGAAGTCGAATTGGTTAAAAAAATAACAATCAATCGATCATTTTTAACAAAGCATCGAAAAAATCCATTTAGTAAGAAGAAGGCATTCTTAATTTGTAGTTAAAACAAATGGACCTATGAAAAATTCTTACCTCAAAGTATGCTTGACTTTTAATCTCTCTTTGACCTGTTTATCTGCCTTTTCACAACACCAGGTGACAACGCTCGCCGGAAGCTCACAGGGCTATTCCGATGGAACGGGCTTGTCAGCCAAATTCCAGGCCCCAACCGGGCTTTGTGTTTCTCCGGATGGATCTGCTGTCTACGTAGCCGATTATTCCGGCAACAGGATCCGGAAAATCATAACGGCCTCCGGGCAGGTTTCTACCGTTGCGGGGACCGGGAGTTCAGGCTTTGCAAATGGAAGCACAATTACAGCCCAATTCAGTTACCCGACAGGCCTGGCGATTTCCGCCGACGGTAATGTGCTCTATGTGGCCGACAATGGAAACAGCATGATCCGCAAAATCGATTTGCAAACCAACATGGTGACCACCCTGGCGGGTGATGGTAATTTTGATCATGCCGACAATACGGACGGACTGATGGCTTCCTTTAACCAACCCACCGACCTGGAAATCCAGGGTGACAGCATTCTTTTCGTTTCCGACACGGAAAATCACGTCATCCGCCGCATCAGCATTCAATCAACTGCCGTAACAACAGTTGTGGGCTACATCGGTGTTGGTGGTTTCCTGGATGGTACCGGCACGGCTGCTGCGCTTTGGAGTCCTGCCAGCCTGGCGATTTCAGCAGATGGCCAGACACTTTTCCTGGCGGATAATGGCAATCACCGGATCCGTAAAATAGCATTGCTCAACTACGATGTCAGCGTGCTGGCCGGTAACGGAACCCAGGGTTTCCTGGATGAAGCATTGGTTTCCGCCCAATTCTACGCGCCGCAGGGAATCAGCGTTGACCCGGCAAATGACGATATCCTGTATGTCGCTGACACCTACAATCACCGGATTCGCAAAATCAGCATCAGCAGCAACACGGTAGTTACGATTGCCGGGGATGGAAGTGTACCGCCGCAATCCACCTTTGCCAATAATACCAACGGGATGCAGGCCAAATTCTTTTACCCGACCGGGACCGCGATTTCACCCAACGGGCAGGATTTGTTCGTGGCCGACCAGGGCAATTTTAAAGTGCGTAAAGTGAAAACAGATACGCAAAACACAACTTCCCTTACTGAAAATAAAGAACAAAAATTACAGCTTTTCCCAAACCCGGCCGGTGACCGGATCCGGGTGGAAGGCATGTACTATGATGAACTGCATCTGCTGGACCAGACCGGGAAAACCATCCGGGTTTATGGATCCAGCCCGGAAATTGCCCTGGATGGGCTTGAGTCGGGAGTTTATTTCCTGCAGCTGTTCGTGAAAGGCAAAGCGGGCGCGCTTTCGGAACGAATGATCAAATTGTAATTGGACACTACTTTAAACTACTACTTTTATGAAAACAATACATTTAATCTGGATGTTTAGCGTTGTTGCCGGATGGGTTTGTGCCCAGCCGGCCAACAACAACTGCGCTTCCGCAACACCGCTTACGGTGGGTGCTGCCTGTACCAGCGGAACGAATGTAGCAGCCACCACCCAAATCGGGGAAACCGGGCAGGGATGCTGGGGAACAGCCACCAGCCACACCGTCTGGTACACCTTCACAACCGGCGCGGCCGGTGTTTACAATGTCGGTACGGACAATGGCGGCACAACGGACACCCAGCTGAAGATCATCAGCGGTTCCTGTGCTTTGCAAACAACGGTTGCCTGCAGCGAGGATGATGGTTCTGCCAATACCCTGGCCGCCATAGCCAGCGCAACTTTGTCGGCTTCCACGACCTACCTGGTGCAGGTCGACGTTTACGGGGCCACTACCGGGACTTTTTGCATCAATGTAGCCCAGGCCAACCCGCCGGCAAATGATTGTATTTTTAACGCAACTGACATTACTTCCCAGATCGACGGCATTACGACAACTAACCTGTTTGATTGTACCACACATACCTACAATTTGCCGGGGCCCGGCGGCGAACCGACTGAAGACAGGCTCGCCGGTGATGCCAACCAGTGCAATGGTGCGGATCTCCTGACGGCCCCGATTCCCGATCACCGTGACATCTGGTTTACTTTTAACGTAACAGCAGCTACACCGCCGACCTGGCTGAGTGTTTACCAGCAAACCGGCACAGCACCTTCTTATTCGGCAGCTTTGTATAGCGGCACACCGGCAGGAAGCTGCGGATCGGGTGGAAGTATTACGGGCTTGACCTATGTTGACTGCTCGACGGGTGATTTTATTGAAATCCTGCCCACAGACAATACCCAGGGCGGAACGCTGGATATGGGAGTTTGTACAACCCCGCTTCATCCGCGGATTGACATCAGCGGATTGGCTCCGGGGACCTATTATTTTCGTGTTTGGGAAACATTTGGCGGCGATCCCTCCGATGGAATTATTAACCTCTGTGCCGAACGCGGCATCCCGGCGGGAATTACTTCTGATCCCTGCCCCAGCCAGAATACACTG
>CBINGV010000265.1:0-5209 GCA_966250255.1 uncultured Flavobacteriales bacterium
TAAACAAAGCCTGGTTCTGCTGTACAGCCAGGATCGTGCCATCACAAAAATGCCAGTTTTCAGGAGCAAAAGGTCCGGCAAACATCCTGATTATTCCCATATATTCATCCATGATTTTTAATTTAAAAGGTGATTACTGAGGAGATGGCATCATGCCATTCACGCAAATAATAAAGTTAACCGCCAGGTAAGGCTGCAGGTTGTCATGCGCCTGGTTTTGTCCCGAAGCTGCTATTGTTCCTGAAACCAACTTGGTATCCGGGGCAATATCAACATAGGTATTCAATCCGATCCGGGAGCGTCCGGCCGCTGCATTCATCCCTGCGAGGACTGTTCCGATAGAGCCCGCTGACTGAGACGCCTGGGCAGTACTCACAAAAAAACCATGGCTATGCGCCGGTATCTGGTTCGGGTTCACCACAACAGATGCCATTCCGCCACTTTGACCCTGGGTATAGGGACTTAAGCCCGGACCCTGTCCTGCCCCGATAGCGACATTTCCATTCAGGTTGGGCAAATTGAAATTAACATTCACCGTTCCCCCGAATTGTGTCCCGATAATGGCATACAACATTTGGTTATCGCTTACCGCGATCAGGCTTCCATCGCAAAAAGCCCAGTTGGGGGGTGGCGTACTCCCTGCAAAGATTTTAATCATTCCTACAAAATCATCCATCGTGTTTAAATTAGAGTTCAGCATAAATGTAAAAATAAATCCTTATAAAACAAATGATTAAAAAAGATTACATTAACTTAGGGGCAAATACCGGATATCTTGTCTAAGAGATAGACAGCAAAAACTTAAACATTATTTGATGAAAAAAACACTGCTCTTTAGCCCGCTATTGCTTGCCTTTACCTGCTTTTGCCAAGATGAAGAACTCTTCATTGACGAATTCCAGCTCTTTTCGGGCTTCAACAATGTGGCTTACCACGACGATTATAACCTGACCGAAACGGTATACACCCTGTTTAAGCCTTCACAACCCCACAAATGGAACACCACACTGGATCCGTATAGCGTGGAATCTTTTTTCCCTGATCTCAGATTGCCTTCTTTTCACATCAGCGCCATTGCCGGGCACAAACTGCCAATACCCAATATCTCCTGGCGTTTTGGCCTTAATTGTACCTTTTCCAGCCTCAAGCTGGCCCGCGAAAACCAAAACGGAAGCCTTGATCACAATTATGTTTACAACGATTCGGGACAGGTTGTTTCTTACAAAACATCGGAAGAAGAAATTGATTACACCATGTTTGTGCACACGCAAAAATTTGCGATTCAAAATGACTTTTATTTCCGGAGCGGTTCCGAAGATTCCAAACGGACGCTGTATTTCGGGGTTTCTACCCAATTTGGGCTGGCCCATTCGTCTTATGAATACAATTATGGCTTTTACACGGCGGAATATGATTATACGGACAGCAGCTATTCACAAAGCTTCCAAAGCTCTTACTCATTCAACGAACGGACAAAAGGGCAAATCGGGCCTTATGCTTCCCTAAACATATTGATTGGCTACGACAGGGCTTTAAGTAAGAAGAAAGAAAAACTCCGTCAGATGCACATCTTTACCGAATTCATGCCGGGCGCCTGTATATTCTACTCCCCCGAACTCAAATCCTGGAAAAGTACTTATAATGGCTACTGGAGCCTCATGGGCTTTCGCTTTACCTTTGATGATGATGAAGAGCGCAGCCGGAACACAATCAAGCGTCCTAAGGAATAATCTTCATCCTGCGCTCAAAGGTCTGGGCTGAAAAATAACCCAAACATTGCTTTCCGAAATTCGAATCGGGGTTGGCCGGTACCGCCCCACCCGTTCCGCCGGCGTTGACACTCAGCGTATAAAAATACTTATAGGTCGCCGCATCAATACACATCATTTCCAGGTAGGCTGTATCACCGGAGGAATAACTGCCCGCAAAAATCGGCTGAAGCACCTCCACCCCGTCTGAAAACTGGTCATCCTGCAGGTAAATCCCTTCAAAACGCTCCTTACCGCGGTACAAATCGAAACGGTAATAATTCTTCACGCCGGCCGGGTCCATCCGGTTGGCCACCAGGGCATAAAACGGCTCCTCCGGGTCGAAGGAAAATTCTTCCAGCGTCAGGGAATCGATCGGGACTTGGGCCGGCATGGTGCTGGAAGAAGTGAAACTTTTTCCGTCCACGCTTACATTAATCGTATAGGTGCGTCCTTCAACTCCCAAATAATTGCTTGTTTGATACGTTCCCGGGGCCACCAGCGCAAGCGTTGTTGTATTGCCCAGGTTATCCGTAATTGTCACCACCGCGTTATCCACCGTCGGGAAAGCGGTCGTTTCGTCAAAATTCAATGTCCGTGTAATTTTAACCGTATGCACCGTAGAATCTTTGGTCACCGTGCCTTCCACGACGTATTTCGGATCATCTGAATTCAGGTCAAGATCAATGACTTTCTCGCAGGAAACCAAGGCAAAAGCAAAAAGAAGAGCTGTGAAATAAAGAATACGTTTCATCTTATTTGAATTTAAAGTTGTAGGTAATGGCCGGAATCCAGCGGAACAGGGAAACCTGCACGGCTTCTGTTTTTCCCGGTTCGGTTTCGCTTTCGCGGAAAGAAATCGAGTAGGCATTCTGTCTGCCATAGGAGTTGTACACCGAAAAATTCCAGCTGCTCTCATACTTTTCAGTGTTTTTCCTGTACCAGGTCACCCCCAGGTCGAGGCGGTGGTAGTCCGGCATGCGCGAAGCATTGCGCTCGGTAAAGGAAAACTGGGTTTCACCGTTCATTTCGTATTTACCGGAAGGAAAAGTAACGGCATTCCCGGTATAGAACACAAAAAGCGCCGACACTGAAACCTTTGGCGTAATATCATAAATCCCGACAATGGACAAATCGTGGGTACGGTCCTGTTTGGCATTGTACCACTCAAAATCATTAATTCCTTCCACTTTGCGCTCCGTTTTCGAAAGCGTATAACCGAACCAGCCGGTAAAACGGCCCTGTTTTTTCTTTAGGATGAGCTCGATCCCGTAAGCGCGCCCGATCCCGTAAAGCAATTCGCCTTCGAGCAGGTCGTTGGCCGTTGTGTTGGCCCCGTTGCGGTAATCGATCTGGTTGTTCAGCAGCTTGTAATACGTTTCAACATTGAATTCGTATTTGTTCTCTTTGAAATTCTTAAACCAGCCCACCGCAAACTGGTCGGAAAGCTCCGGTTTCGTGTTCAGCGTTGTGGCCAGCCACACATCCGTCGGCGAAGCGGAAGTCGAATTTGACACCACGTGGATGTTTTGTGCATTTCGCGAATAGGCCGCTTTGAAAGAGGCTGTTTTCGAATAGGCCCAGCTCAGGGAAACACGCGGCTCCAGGTTCCAATAGGTTTTGTACAATTCATTTTGGGCATATACCGCCGTATCGGTGACCTTGCCATCCGCATCATAACTGTATACATTGGCGCCGTTGCCCAGGAGCGAAAAACCACTCAGGCGAACCCCGTAGTTGATCGTCAGCTTTTCGCTCAGCGACCAGTCATTGTTGATGAAAAAAGCGCTTTCGATCGCCTTGGACGGCTCAATCTCCGTGGTATTAACTCCGGCATCGGAATTGGCTTTGATCTGCCCCGGGGTAATCGTATGATGGATCACATTGGCCCCGAAACGGATTTTGTTGCGGGTATTGGCAAAATACTGGAATTCCTGTTTCAGGTTGAAATCCTGGATGCGCGACACGACATCAAAATCAACTACGCCGCTGGAAATGGAAATTTTATAGTCGTAAGCACTGTAAATAAACGAAGTGTTCGAAAAGAGCTTGTCGTTTACAATCCGGTTCCAGCGCAGCGTACCGGTCGCATTTCCCCAATCGATCCCGAAGGTATTACCAACGCCCAGGACATCACGGCCAAAATAACCGGAGAGGTAGAGGCGGTCTTTTTTGCTCAGGCGATAATTGAACTTTGCGTTGAGGTCATAGAAATAAAGCGTGTTTTCCTTGAATTTTTCGGAAGCTTTGAGGAACAAATCGGCATAGGTGCGGCGACCGGTAATGAGAAAGGAGGATTTGTCCTTTACAATCGGGCCTTCCACATTGAGGCGCGAAGAAATCAGGCCGAGGCCGCCGCTCACATTAAACCGCTTGCTGTTCCCCTCGTTCATTTTGATATCAAGCACCGAAGAAAGCCTTCCCCCGAAATTTGCCGGCTGGTTGCCTTTGTAGAGCACGGCATCTTTGATCGCGTCGGAATTAAAGGTCGAGAAAAAGCCCAGTAAGTGGGAGGCGTTGTACACCGGCGCTTCATCGAGCAAAATCAGGTTTTGGTCGGCACCTCCCCCACGCACAAAATAACCGGAATTCCCTTCGCCGGCGCTTTTCACGCCCGGGAGGAGCTGCATGGTTTTGATGATGTCTTTTTCCCCGAGCAAAACCGGGATTTTGGCAATTTCTTTGGGGTCGAGCCGCTCCACGCCCATCACCGGGTCTTTCACATTGGCATCCTGCTTGATTCCCGAAACTTTTACTTCTTCGATCTGCTGGACTTTTCCTTCGGTTTCCAGCTGGAAATCAATCCGGAGGTTTTGCTTCAAATCAATTTCCTGCTCCTTGCTGAGGTAACCCATTGCCGTAATGACCAGCGTATATTTCCCTTCCGGGATGGTCAGGGAATAAAATCCGTATTCATTGGAAAAAGCACCCAGGTTTTGCCCCTTGACTTTGACGGTTGCGTTGATCAGCTCTTCACCTTTCGAAGCGTCTTTTACCGAACCGCTGATAGTGAACTTAGCCTGCGAAAAAGCCCCGAGGGACAAGCAGCAAAAGGTCAGGATCAGGAAAAATTTCATATACCTATTTTTTGATAGGCAAATTTGCATATTATTTATGGAACAGAAGCCCGGAGATTGTTAAAACTTCAAAAAAGAATCCGTCATTTCTTATTACCCGTTCCGGGCTTGTAGATTTTCAGCACAAATCAGTTAAAATAGATTAAATTTGAAAAAAAATTGACATGAAACATGCCTTGCTTTTCTTTTTAGTGATCGCCGGAACAAACACTTTGTTTTCACAAAAACCCAGTCATTTTGACCTTGGTTTTTTCAAAATCCACGAATCAGGTAAGGTTGATATCGGTTTTTCCTCTTTTGGCTTCAATTACACGCCGGTAGACCGTCCGAAAGTGAAATACCATGCCGGACTCGACACCTCCAAAACCTCCAGGCCCGCCTCGC
>CBINGV010000266.1:0-5205 GCA_966250255.1 uncultured Flavobacteriales bacterium
AGGGACAGGCCAGATGATACCTTGTCAACCTCTTATGCAACTATAAAAAGGTGCCAATTCCTATCCTGATCTTAGTATCGGGAGAAGATAAGTGTTTGTTCATACAGCCTTTTGAAAATAAGTTTTTTAAGTAAATAGTATGAACAAAATAGAAGATATCCTCCAAAAGAGAATCCTGGTTTTAGATGGCGCCATGGGCACGATGATCCAGCGTTATGGCCTCACGGAAGACGATTTCCGCAAAGGCTGGTTTGAAAATCACGACCATAAGCTCAAAGGCGATAACGACATTCTTGTGTTGACAAGACCCGACATTATCAGGGAAATTCACGCACAATACCTCGAAGCCGGCGCCGACATTATTGAAACGAATACCTTTGGTGCAACATCCGTCGCCCAGGCAGATTATGGGCTCGAATCAGCCGTGTACGACATCAATTTCCACGGGGCGAAAATTGCCCGGGAAGTCTGTGATGAGTTTACGGCTAAAAACCCGGACAAGCCCCGTTTTGTTGCCGGCTCGATGGGCCCGACCACGAAACTTGCTTCCATGTCACCGGATGTGAACGATGCCGGCCTGCGTTCCATCACCTTCAATGAATTGGTAATCGCTTTTAAAGAACAGGCAGAGGGACTGATTGACGGCGGTTCGGATATTTTGCTGGTGGAAACCATCACCGATACACTCAACGCCAAAGCCGCTCTTTTTGCCCTTGACGAGATTTTTGAAGAACGCGGAATCATACTGCCGATCATGGTTTCAGGTACCATTACCGACCAGAGCGGGCGCACGCTCACGGGGCAAACGACCGAGGCCTTCCTCGTATCCGTTTCCCATATTCCTTTATTGAGCATCGGGCTGAATTGCGCCCTGGGTGCGTCTATGATGCGCCCTTACCTGCAAATCCTCGACCGCGAAGCACCTTTCGGGGTTTCTGCACACCCGAATGCCGGTTTGCCAAACGAATTCGGCCAGTATGATGAAACACCGGAAATGATGGGCGAACAAATCAAAGCTTTCCTCGATGAAGGCCTGGTGAATATCATCGGCGGATGCTGCGGCACGACACCCGAACACATCAAAGTCATTGCCGACCTGGCAAAACAATACGAACCCCGTAAAATAGAAGTGAAAATTTAAATTCCCCCCTTTGGAGGGGACGAAGGGGAGGACTTCGGAACAAATCCGTTTGTCACCCTCCTCAATCCTCCCTCGAGGGAGGAAGACCTTTCTAACAATAAATGAAAAATCTTCCCCCATTAAAACTTTCCGGTCTTGAGCCTTTAATCGTTACCCCGGAATCCAATTTCATCAACATCGGTGAGCGTACCAATGTAACCGGTTCCCGCGCCTTTTTGCGCATGATCCAGGAAAACCGCTTCGAAGATGCCTTGTCCGTTGCTTTGGAACAGGTGCAGGGCGGTGCCCAGGTGATCGACGTGAACATGGACGAGGGCATGATCGATGGTAAGGAAGCCATGGTAAAATTCCTCAACCTGATGGCCTCCGAACCGGATATTGCACGCATTCCGGTCATGATTGACAGCTCCAAATGGGAAATTATTGAAGCCGGCCTGCAATGCATCCAGGGGAAAGGCATCGTTAACTCGATTTCCCTAAAGGAAGGCGAGGAAAACTTCATTGCACAGGCCAAAAAAATCAAGCGCTACGGCGCTGCCGTGATTGTCATGGCCTTTGACGAAACAGGCCAGGCAGACAGCTATGAGCGCCGTATCCAAATTTGCGAACGTTCCTACCGCATCCTGGTTGACCGCGTGAAATTCCCGGCACAGGACATTATTTTCGACCCGAATATCTTCCCGGTAGCTACCGGTATGGAAGAACACAATAACAACGCTGTCGATTTTTTCAATGCAACAAAATGGATCCGCGAAAACCTCCCCGGGGCACATGTCAGCGGCGGGGTTTCCAATGTGTCCTTCTCCTTCCGCGGCAACAACAAAGTACGCGAAGCCATGCACTCCGTTTTCCTCTATCACGGCATCAAACACGGCATGGATATGGGAATCGTCAATCCCTCCATGCTGGAAATTTACGACGATATTCCGAAAGACCTGCTCGAATACGTGGAAGACGTGATGCTCAACCGCCGGCCGGATGCTACCGAACGCCTGCTTGAGTTTGCTGAAACCGTGAAAGGCGATGCCACAAAAAAAGAAGTGGATCTTTCCTGGCGCGATGTTTCCGTCCAGGAACGCCTGGCCCATGCCCTGGTGAAAGGCATCGTAGAATTCATCGAAGAAGACGTGGAAGACTGCCGCAAGCTTTACCCTCGGCCAATTGAAGTGATCGAAGGTCCTTTGATGGACGGAATGAATATCGTAGGCGATTTGTTTGGAAGCGGAAAAATGTTCCTGCCCCAGGTGGTGAAATCAGCCCGGGTGATGAAAAAAGCCGTTGCGGTGCTTCTTCCTTATATTGAAGCCGAAAAATCAGGCGCCGGTTCTTCGGCTGGAAAGGTGCTGATGGCCACCGTAAAAGGCGATGTGCACGACATCGGTAAAAACATCGTGGGCGTGGTACTCGGCTGCAACAATTACGAAGTAGTCGACATGGGCGTGATGGTACCGACCGAAAAAATTATCGAAACCGCCATCCGGGAGCAAGTGGACGTGGTGGGCCTGAGCGGCCTGATCACACCTTCCCTGGACGAAATGGTCCATGTAGCTAAAGAAATGCAGCGGGCCGGGCTGGAGATTCCGCTGATGATCGGTGGAGCAACGACCTCCCGCGTACATACCGCCGTAAAAATCGAACAAAATTATACGAAAGGCCAAACGGTACATGTGCTGGATGCCTCCCGCGCCGTAACCGTAGTGGAAAGCCTCCTGGGACATAAAAAACCGGACTTTGTAAGCGAAATCCGGGCCGAATACCGCAAGCTGCGCGAGCACCACGAAAAGCACCGCTCCGAAAAGAAGCTGCTTTCCCTCAGCCAGGCCCGGGCCAATAAATTCCGAATCGACTGGAAGTCAGCTGATCTCACCCAGCCCAAAAAAGCCGGGCGTCATGCCTTGATTGATTACCCGCTGGAGCAGTTGCTTCCGTACATCGACTGGACGCCATTTTTCCAAACCTGGGAGCTGCACGGGCGTTTCCCGAACATCCTCGAAGATGCCGTTGTAGGCTCCGAAGCCAAAAAGCTCTATGCCGATGCACAGGAAATGCTGCAAAAAATCGTTTCCGAAAAATGGCTGCAGGCAAATGCTGTTTTCGGGATTTTCCCGGCCAACGCCATTGGTGACGACATCGAAATTTATAGCGACGAAACCCGCAGTAAGGTGCTTTCCGTGCAGCATACCCTGCGCCAGCAAACCCAGAAAGCGGCCAACGTGCCGAACATCGCCCTGGCGGATTTTGTGGCGCCGAAAGAAAGTTTCCTGGCCGATCATATCGGCGCTTTCGTGGTAACAACGGGCATTGGCCTGGACGAAAAAGTGGCCGAATTTGAAAAAGACCACGATGATTATTCCTCGATTTTACTCAAGGCCCTTTCCGACCGACTGGCCGAAGCCTTTGCCGAGCACCTGCACGAGCTTGTCCGCAAAGAATACTGGGCTTACTCCGGGCAAGAAGCCTTTACAAACGAAGAGCTGATCAAAGAGGCTTACCGCGGTATCCGGCCGGCACCGGGCTATCCCGCCTGTCCCGATCATACCGAAAAAACCGCTTTGTTCAAGCTCCTCGATGCGACTGAAATTACCGGCGTTTCCCTGACCGAAAGCCTGGCCATGCTGCCAACGGCCTCCGTAAGCGGCTGGTATTTTGCTCACCCGCAGTCCAAATATTTTGGCTTGGGTAAAATCAACGAAGAACAGGTGAAAGACCTCGCTGCCCGCAAAGGAAAAAGTTTTGAAGAAATGGAACGCTGGCTCGGTAGTGTGATTTTGTAAGTTTGTGAAAATTCGTCTTTTTTCAAAAAATAGGTTTTTTACATTGCCATTAAAACCAAAGTTTTAACTTTGAGGAAAATTAAAACTTAAATTCAATGAAAAAAACAACCCTATTCATTGCGGCGCTCGCATTGTCCCTGAGCGCTTCCGCACAATTTTCTTTCAGCGTTAGCCCGGGCCTCCAGCTCAGCGGTACCCAATTCGGTTACAAGGTGAAGAATTTCGTTCCCTACCTCGGTGTACAGATGTTTTCTGCCAAAGGAGAGTTGGTCAATACAGGTAAAGAGTATGATTTTGACCAGGATGCCATCGTGGCTTACGAAAACACCCTTTCAGGCAAAATCAGTTTCATCCTCCCGACTGTCGGTTTGAAATACTTTTTCCTGGAATCCAACAAGCTGAAAGCTTACGGTCACGCCAATTTCTCTAAAATGATCCTGAGCGGAAAAGTGGAGGATAGTGAAGATCCAACTAATTCGGCTGATGTTGAATTTCAGAAAGTGTTGAAAAACACCAAAGCTTCTGCTTTCCAGGTTGGTTTCGGAACGGAATATTTTTTCGACAATAATTTCAGCTTAGGCGGTGAATTCGGTTTAAACATGGCGAGCATCAAATCGGAATATTCCTATGACGATATCGTTGTGAACCCAAACACCATGGACGAGGAAAATGCAACTTTCACCACTGCAATGACTACAAAGTTCAACCCGACTTACGCTAAAATTTCCCTGAACTTTTATTTCGGAAAAGAATAACATCATTCAAAAATACAATAAAAAAAGGGCCTGTTTTCACAGGCCCTTTTTTTATTCTTCGAGGATGACATCCCCTATAATCGGTTCTACAATTGCTTCGCCTTTGATCATTTCGACCGGTTCAGCAATTTTGGTGTTTTGAGGGGCACAGGCCTGCTGCGCTTTGATTTCCTTCCTTTGCTTCGGCGTGAGGCTGTCCTGTGTTTTGATTTCTGCTGCCGGGCTTTGCTGCTTCTCAACATGGCCTTTTACGTGAATTTCCTTGACTTCGCCGGTTGTATGGCTTTGATCAGCGCAGGAAAACAGCAGTGAACCGAAAACCAGATAAAGCGCCCAGGCAAAACGGCCGATGCGGGCTTTTGCAACCGGCATCAAAACCGGCTGCGGCTCATGGTGCAGCTGCTCCGCCGAAAACCGTCCGCAAACCTTACCGCTGGCTTCCCGGAAAAAATCCTTGATCTCTTCCATGCTCCGGGCCGAAAAATCGACCACGGTTTTGGTACATTTCAGGCAAAAACGACATTGCTCTTCGGGG
>CBINGV010000267.1:0-5114 GCA_966250255.1 uncultured Flavobacteriales bacterium
GCACCGCGATCCAGGGTCACCCGACGACGATCACGCACATTACGCAGCAATTCCAGGTGGGGGCCAAAGGAAATTTAGATTCAGTGCACCCTTTCAAAAAACATTTTGAAGAATTGAAAGTGAGTGATCAGCTGATTACGGAAAGCCGCACGATCACACCGGAAGACATTGATCAATTTGCGGCCCTGAGCGGCGATAATTTCTACGCTCACAAGCGCGAACCGACCTTTGAAGGTACCAGGTTTGAAGAGCAGGTTGCCCACGGTTACCTGATTATGAGTATTTCAGCCGGATTATTTGTTGACAGCTATGAGATCAACCCGGTTTTATTGAATTACGGAATCGATGAGCTGCGTTTTACCAAACCGGTATACGCCGGGGCAAAGATCCACATCCGTTTTACCTGCAAAGAGAAAATGGATACGGATGTGACGGTAAAAGAAGACGATCCGCGTACAAAAATCCAGCGTGGAATTGTAAAATGGCTGGTTGAAATGCTGGACGATACCGATCAGCCTTTGATCGGAATTGCAACGATTTTAACCATGGTGAAAAAACTGGACCAGAACGGCTAAGCCATCAACGGAGTTAATGAATTGGCCTTTATTGATTTACATAACAAATCCGTTTTAATCAGCCGGACGGACAGCATCGGCGATGTGGTGCTGACCATTCCTTTATGTTTGTGGATCAAGAAACAATTTCCGAGCTGTAAATTGATTTTTTTAGGAAACAGCTATACACAACCTGTTTTGGAATGTTTTCCGGCAATTGATAAAATTTTACGCTGGAAAGAAATCGAAAACCAGCCGCAGACAGAACAGATACGCATCTTACAGGAGGAAAGAATCGACGTTGTAGTGCATGTTTTTCCTAAAAAAGCAATTGCAAAACTCGCCAAGAAAGCAGGAATTTCCTACCGCATAGGAACTTCACACCGGAGCTTTCATTGGTTCACATGTAACCTGCGCCTAAATTTTACCCGTAAAAATTCGGAATTACACGAATCCCAGCTGAATTTTGAGCTGGCCCGGCCTTTTGGTTTAAGTGAAATTCCCGCTTTACATGAAATCAGTTCCGGGATGGAAGCTGCTTTTTCAACCGCTAAACTTTTTGTTCAAAACAATTTTGAAGATTGGAAAAATGCCGTCATCCTGCACCCGAAATCGCAGGGAAGTGCACTCGAATGGCCGATTGAAAAGTATGTAGAGCTAGCCGAAAAGCTATTGGAAAAAGGCGAAATCGTTGTTTTTTCCGGGACTGAAAATGAAGGGCTTTTGTTCCGTCAGTTCATTCCACAACACCTGCGTTGCCTGGATGCTACGGGAAAAATGACTTTGGATGAATTTATCGCTTTCATTGCTAACAGCAAAGCTTTAGTAGCTTGCAGTACCGGTCCGCTCCACATTGCAGGAATCAGCGGAATCCGGGCGATCGGTCTTTTTTCATCGCGCCGGCCAATCCATCCCGGCCGCTGGAAAGCCCTCGGGCCGAAGGTAGAGATCCTGGAAAATGACCCAGCCTGTACGAAATGTAAAAAAGGCAAGAATTGTCCCTGCCTGGCAGATATCCCGGTAGACCGGGTTTTTCATTTAATTCCCTGAACCCGTGTTCCTGCTCAAAAACCTCTGGATTGCCTGCGCCGGCTTCATGCTCAGCCTGGGGATCAGTTTTTACGAGCACTTGCCCGAGCCTTACCTGAGCGCTTCTTTTTGTGCCCTGTCGATTTTTTTCATTTATTCCCTGCCGGGCAAGATCAACTTTAAGGAGCGCGGCCTTTATTTTTACCTGTCGCTGATCTGCGCAATCGGGCTCGGGGTGTTCTGCTTTTTTATCATTCACAAGCCCGAGGCTTTGTTCTTGCTCGTTTTCCTTTTCCTGATCAGCTTCTTTTACGTCACTTCCTTTACCTTCCTGAAAATCCCGGTGCGCAGCCTGCCTTATATGAAAGGAGCGCTGATTGCCCTCTGCTGGACCTGCGCCTGTGTCCTTTTTCCTTTGGTCAACCATGGAAAACCAATCGACTGGCTTTTTTGCTTCAGTCATTTTTGTTTTTTCCTGGCGCTTACCATTCCTTTTGACATCCGCGACATCCCGATCGACCGGAGCGTGATCACCACGGTTGCCGTCAGGTTTGGCGTTTTTTATTCCAAACTGCTGGCCGTTTCATTGCTGCTTTTCTTTTTTGGCTGGCGGATCTGGTTCCGGCCGGAGTTCCTGCTCAACCCGCTTTTTCTTTTCACCATCGCCTACCTCCTTTTTCTCCTGCTTATTGTCCGGAAAGATTCGCATAAGCTCGTGTTTGATTTCCTGCTCGACAGCAGCATCACGCTACTCGGTTTGAGCTATTTCATCTGGTAGGAAATTAAACACATAGGCACATAGAAAGGCTTATTCGACAGGTTTTATAAATTCACAGAGAGATACTTTGTGTCTTTTTACGATCATTTAATAGATGCGCCTATGTTCCCTATTTAAAAACAAAGTGCCTTCTCAGAATCTATGTGCCTATGTGTTTAAAAAAATCAATCTTTTCCCCTAACTTATTTCGCTCATTTATAGGTGTTTAAATTTTTATCCGGAATTTTTTTAATCCCTCCTGTAACTTTTGGGCAGGCTTCGGGTCATACAGCAAACAACGCAACAAACACAAAAAGATATGAGAACGATTATCCTTACAGCCTTTGTCTTTAGCAGCTTAATGACATTTGCACAAAACGAAGAAGAAAAAGAAACGGACACGACCCGCATCAACCTCGGGGAAACCGAAGTGCTGATCATCAACACGAAAAAAGGAAAAGTGGTGGTAGACGCCAATACTTCACCGGCCGATACGATCGATGCTTCCCCGGACAAGGAGGACGATGAAGACAGCCCGTCACACGATGGCCGCTGGGCCGGGGTTGATTTTGGGGTAACGATGCTGATGAACCCGGCTTTCCAGGCTTCTTTCCCGAATGACCCGATCTGGGAAAATGATCCGGCGAAATCTTTTTACTGGAACATCAACATCATGGACCACCGCTTCAACATCTATAAAAATTACGTGGGTATTACGACCGGTTTCGGGATCAACTGGACGCAGGTGGGCATCAAAAACGATTACATGCTCTTCGAAAAAAGCTCCACCAGCGATTCACTCTACTATGCCGTAGATTCCCTAAACCATTACTCCAAGAACAAACTGCGCGGCACCTACCTGCAAATCCCCCTGATGCTTGAATTCAACACCAACGAGGACCAGGACAAAGCCTTCTATTTTGCAGCCGGTGTAATCGGTGGGGTACGCGTTGGGTCGGCACTGATCCAGAAAGTAGACCGCGACAATTTCGACAACAAGCAAAAAACCAAAGGAACCTTCGGCCTGAATGCTTTCAAAGCGGATGCTACAGTGCGCATGGGCTACGGCAACTGGGGAGTCTTTGCAAACTACGCCCTCATCCCGCTCCTGGATACCGACAAAACCAGCGAAGTGCACCCGCTGACCTTCGGTTTGAGCATGAATTTTTAACTTTTAACTAGAGTAGATAAGAAGCTGCGGCAGCAGATGATAAGACAAGCGTTAGCGCAGTCCACAACTCAAGAATTGCTGCTGACACAATTAAAATAGATAACAACCGACCTGATACAAGTATACTTTTTTCATAAATAAGTTTTCCGAAAACCCGGCGTTCAAACGAGAACCCGGGTTTTTGATTTGAAACACCTAAGGGACATAAGAATTGCGTAACGCAAAGTTTGCGAAGGTCACGCGAAGAGCGCAAAGCATTTTTAAGGTGATGTAAGGACGCGAAAGATTATAAACTCTAAAGCACACAAAAACTTTGCATACTATGCGCAAACATAGCGTCCTTTGCGTTACTTACAACTCCCAGATGGTCGTACGGCGGCGCTTGCGCTGAAGCTTGAAGAAATGTTTGTGTTCGAGGATCCAGGCCATGGCCAGGTAAATGAAAAGCGGGGTGCCAAAAGTGAGGAAGGAAGCGTAAATAAAGCCGAGCTTCACCTTCGAGGAATTGATCCCAAGCTTGCGCGCCCACCAGGTACACACCCCGTAGGAACGCATTTCGAAAAAGAAGATGATTTTCTGGATCGTTCTCATTGTTTCAGAATTTCGTAGGCAATTTTACATTGCAGGCACTTTTTCCTTTCACAAAGTTCGTTTTTTAATTCCAATAATCCTTGTGTTTCGAAGGAAGATTTGCATTTCAGGCCCATTTTTTTCCAGCGGGAAACGATCCCGTTCGCTTCCGGCGCGGTATGCATCAGGATCTCGAGGGCCAGCTCGCGGAATTTTTCGTTGTGAAAGCGGGTATAATTCCACCACAAAAGCGGAACGGCCACATTGATCAGCAGGTGGTTCCTGAAATTTTCGCTGATTTCGAGGCTTGAAAACAAGGTCTGCAGCTCCGGGAAGCTCAACTCATGGATTCGGAAAAAATCCTGCCGGGAGCAGAGAGCAGCAAATTCAACTAATTTTCGGTTGGGAAAACTCACCGGCCGCAGCCCTTTGAAGCGCCAACTGTGAAAGTCCATTTCATCCAACCCGTATTTGCGCTGCAGGTAACGCCATTCGTTTTCGAGCCCGCAAAGCCCGAAGCGCTCGCTGTACTGGAAAAACCCGGCCGCTCCCAAAACCAGGATCGGTGCCGATTCCGCATTTTCCTTCCACAATAAACGTACATCCAGCTTCCGGGTCAGCTCGATAAAAGGCAGGGCATTTACTTTCAAGCCAAAGGCCTGTGCATACACTTCGTAATACAGGCGAAGCGGATCTTCTCCCAATTGGGCATACGCTTCCGCGTACAAAGCCGTTTTGCGTTCCAGGCGCTCGATCACCAGGCTTTCAAGCTGGTTGACAATGGTTGACGAAGCCACCCGCGGCAGGGATTTTTCGCAGGGAATCCAGCTGGTATTCGCCAGGAGCCTGTTGTAATTTTCCCAATGCTGTAAATCCAGTAAAAAGCGCAGCTCCAGGGTCGGAAGCGGCTGATCTTTGACCAAGACTTCGCGATCGTGCTCAAAAACAACGTGCAGGATCACGGACTCATAAGCGGGATCGTGCTGGTGGCGATGGCCCTCTGCGCGGTGCGCCTGCTGATCGGCCCCTCGGC
>CBINGV010000268.1:0-5085 GCA_966250255.1 uncultured Flavobacteriales bacterium
GGAAGAGGATGACGATGAAGGTTGTTTGAGCTGCGGGAGTTAAGTTTTCCTACGTTTTTCTGGAACGCAAAGGGCGCAAAGGATTCGCGGAGGACGCAGAGTTGTTTTGGACGCAAAGGATTGCTATAGTCTTATTTTCCAGCGAGCTCGCAGATTGTTACGCAGATTAGCGCGGATTTTTTTGGAACCTACCTGTCGCCTGCCTGACGGCAGACATGGCGCAAAGGGCGCAAGGGTTCGCGGAGGGCGCAGAGTCTTTCCACGAAAATACCAAGACACGAAGAAAGCACAAAGATGATGTAGAAGCACATTATTTCAACCAATAATGTGCTTATTTATTTTGGGATAACCAGCTTATTCACTTAGCGGTCTTTGCATCTACTTATTTCACCTTTGCGTTACCAATTACTATTTGCGTTACCATTACATACAAAAACAAAAAAAGGCTGCCCGGGGGACGGACAGCCTGTGTAGCAGTACAAAAACAAACCTAATTATTATTTATTCTATTTTATAAGTTTCTGAACCAGCTTCCGGAAATCCAGCTTTGACCGGCAGTTGCTGATCCGTTCACCTGTGCATTTGAAGAAGCAGAAGCATCCGTTACCAATTGCGGGTTGATGACGTTACCGTTAGCATCTTTCGATCCTTTGTAAACGATAGAAGTCGTACAGCCTGTTGTGGTAGCCGAATTGATTTTGAAGCTTGCGTCGAGGATGTTGCTCAGGGTCTGGTCATGCTCGATGTCGATACCTGTTGCGAAATCCGTAACCACGAGGTTCGTGATGATCGCTTTCGTACCTTCACGGAATTTAGCGCCTACCGTAGCAGCAGCTGTTCCACGGCCTCCGAGCTCGATGTTGGACAAAGTCGGGTTAGAGAACGGCGCAGCAGCATTGTTTGCAGCATTGTTGTCCGCCTCAATACCACGATCGCCTTCCGTTGCGCTTTGGACACCTCTCCAGAAGTTTCCTGTTCCGGACCATCCGTATGTATAGTCGAATGAATCATCACCTGAACCGTAAGAAAGAGCGTGTGTAAGATCTACTGTTCCACCGAAGAATTCGAAACCGTCATCGGAGTTTTTGTAAGCCTGGAGGTATTCCAAAGTTGTTCCGCTACCTACCGCGTAGAAAGCAAAACCGTTCAATTCTTTATCTGCTGTAAATTGCTTACCTGCATATTCAACGCGTACATAACGCATCACGCCGGAGTTGTCAGCAGCGTCGTTACCACCATACAAACCGGTGTTACCTTCACCCATCGGGTCAACGCCATTGTTTACAGGAGCGTATCCGTTGATGATGATTCCACCCCAGTCACCCGGCATCGGGTTGGATTTGATCGTTGTGAAAACAATCGGGTTGCTTTCCGTACCGCTCGCCATGATGTTAGCACCTCTCTGGATCGCCAGGAAAGGAATTGTGTTATCATCAGCAGCATAAATCATGGTACCGGCTTCGATTGTGAGCGTTGCTCCGTTATCTACAAAAACACCACCTGATAATAAGTACTTTTTCGCTGCCTGGAGGGTCACGCTTTCAGTAATTGTACCGGTGATTTTCGTATACGTCTGACCGTTGATGGTTACGTCTTCGAAGTTGCTGTCTGCATATTCGCAGGAACCGTCATCCTTTTTCGCTTCCTCGCTGTAGTTGGTCGCGTTTGGATCCGTACAACCTTCTTTTTTACAGGATACCAATCCTAAAGAGAGTGCACCGGCAACTAAAATACTTAATTTAATGTTTTTTGCTTTCATTTTTTTATGTTTATTTTTCTGGTACAAAATTGGTTTAGCAATCTTATTATATGATAACCGAAAACTTACCTTTCAATTAATCTTATGTTAAGCGCAGGTTAATCCTCCTTAACATGTTTATGCTTTTTCACTTTGAAAGCATAGGTCAGCGAGCACTGGAAATCAATCCCCTTGCGGTAAGCGTTCACGACCTGCCATTCGCCCTTGTTGACCATGTCCTGCTGCATCACCTGGTATTTATTATTGAGCAGGTTGCGGAAGGTAAAAGAAACTGCGAGATCGTTGCTGAAGCTCAAACGGTTTGTCCAGTTCAGGTGATAAGTCGGGAACAGGTACTGGTCACCGATTCCCTGGATCCCTACAACATACAATGTTTTGGATGCATAGGAGAAGCTCAGGCCGGACATCAGTTTTACCCATTTCCGGTCTTCTTTTTCCTCGCTTCCTTCCACTTTCGGCTTTTTATCGAATTTGCGTTCGTATTTCATCGTGAAGTTTACCAGGAAAGGCGAAGCTCCCTGCAAAGGACGAACCGCGTTGGTGGTAAAACCGGTGGTGTCATCCACATCAATGCGGGAATAGATGTAAGCCAGGTTACCCGCAACGGAATAATGTTTCAAACGGGACTCCTTGCGCTTTTCAGGGGAAACGAGGAAGCTCAGCTCCTTCGCATATTCGATTTCGGCACCGGCCACCGTTCCGTTTTTGGTGTTATCAAAGGAAATGATCTGGCCGCTGGCAGCCGGGCGCTGTACTTGCTCGATCGGGTTGACAAGCTGTTTACCAAATACCCCGAAAATTAACATATCGGCGCTTTTACGGGTATACAGTTCGTAACGCAGGTCAACATTGTAGTTCGTTCCGTTCTGCAGTTTCGGGTTCCCTACCTGGACCATCCCGACAACTTGTGCGAGGTATTCAAAAGGCGCTACTTCGAAGAATTTCGGACGGATGATCGTGCGGCTGGCACCGAAACGCAGCATCCGGTTTGGTTTTGCTTCGAATTTCAGGGCGAGACTCGGCATGAAATCAATCCCTTCCACGATATTTACTTCCTTAATGCTGGCTTGCGTCTGCTTGCGGTTGATCACCGACTGGAAACCGTTTTCCACACGCAGGTTCGGGATCAGTTCCAAACGGCGGTTTTTCCAGCTCAGGCCGAGGTTGGCCCCCATCACGCTTTGGTTTGCCTGGTAACCGTTGCCCGGGTTGGCGGACTCTTCCACGCGGAACAGGCCCGCATCGTGGTTGGCATCGTTCAGGTAATCGTCCGGGCGGGAAATATCAAAATTGTTGGCATACATATCAGCCAGTGGCTTCGCCAGGTAGTTGAACTGGCGGAACTCAAAGCTGCGGTTTTTGGATTTGTAATCTACTCCAAATAACAATTCGGTCTTGCCGGTCACCGTATCGTTTTCTTTCTTTTCTGCGATGGTCCAGCCCAGGTCGGCATGTCCGGCCAGCTCTTTTTCATCGAGTACGGAAAAGAAACGGTGTGTATGGTTGGCATCCAGGGCCAGCAGGTTATAACGCGTCGCATCTTCACGATCACTGTATAAAGCCGTAATCTGGCGGCGGTCAGGAACGAGGTTGGAGGTTAAGCTGTAGCTTCCTCCCCAGGAAATTTTCACTTTGTCATCCGCCAGTTTGTGATCACCGATCAGCTGGAAAACACTCAGTTTGTTCTGGCTGAAGGTATAGCGGCGCCCGTAAAGCTCCAGGCCGCCGTCATTGTAATCACGGTGGTAACCCCAGGATTGTGCGGTTTGATCATCCGAATTATTGATCATCAAATAACTAAAGTGAATCGAGGCATTTTTGGAAATATCAAACAAAGCCGAGGCCATGCCCACAGTTGAGGTGGAAAACACATCGGATTTTGTGTCGAAGTTGTATTCCAGTTTATTCTGGGCATTGATGTAACGCGCCTGCCCCACCAGCTGCTGGTAGGAAGTGCTGTGTGCGAGCATCGCCAGGAAACCGAAACCGCGGTCGCTGTGGCCTTCTTTCTGTGAACGGAAATAGTTTCCGCCTTCCAGCCTGAAATTGGTGCCCGGCATCGCCGTTTTTGACAGCATATTAAAGTTGTTGTTAAAACCTGTGCCCTGGTTCACATCGGTTGAGTTGTACAAACCTTGTTTGAAAATATCATCGGCGCGCTGCATGGAAGCATTTTTTACTGCCGCCGGGATGGCACGTGTTCCGTCATCATAACCCAGGAAATCGGTTTTTCCACCCTGGTAGGTCGTAAAATCCCGACCGGTCACCTGGGAGTTGGTACTGGCTCCGACTGTGAAGTTGACTTTCGGGCTTTTGAAGATTTTTTTCGTGCGGATGTTGATCGCCCCGCCGCCAAAATCACCGTACAGGTTCGGCGCCATCATTTTGGAAACGTCGAGCACGTCGATAATCGTTGTCGGGATGATGTCCATTGGCATGACGCGTAATTCCGGGTTCGGGGAAACGAGCGGCAAACCGTTGAGG
The DNA here is from genome assembly GCA_966250255.1 of uncultured Flavobacteriales bacterium. Classification (GTDB taxonomy): domain Bacteria; phylum Bacteroidota; class Bacteroidia; order Flavobacteriales_D; family Crocinitomicaceae; genus M2408. Next base: position 4,244 of record CBINGV010000268.1, read on the forward strand.
TAAGCCGTATTGTAACGGTCGCCCATCCCGCGCACAAAAATGATCCCGGAGGATTGCGAGGAAGAAACGCCCGACATTTTGGAAAGGACTTCTTTGGTATCCGCCGATCCGGTCGAAGCGATCTGCTCGGAACCCATCGAGGATTTAACGCCCTGGTCTTTTTTGATCTCTTCCACCACCGCTACTTCGGAAGTTTTGGCCCGGATCCCGGTCACGGTTACTTCTTTCTGGTTTTTGGCAACGGATTCAAGCATCATATCCAAGGTTTGGGCCTGGCCGGCAACAATTGTAATATCCTGGAGCTTTTCTTCGAGGCCCACATAGGAAAAACGGATCTTATACGTCCCGGCTTCGTACTTGATAGCGTATTTGCCGTCAAAATCGGTGCGCGCACCTTTCAAAACCGTTCCGTCTTCTTTTACAAGCACGACATTAACCGAGTACAGGGCCTCCGTTTGATCGCCGTTTTTCTGGCTAACGGTCCCTTCCACGGTACCGGATTGAGAAAAAAGCGTTAATGCAATAAAAATGAACACATTAACTAAGGCAATTTTTTTCATTTTTGTCTTTTAAAATTTTTTACAAAATTAGTTTAGTGCTTTCTCGCTACCTTAAAAAAGAGTTTATGCTTTTGTTATGCTTTATTAATATTCACATAACATTCAGCTATTTTAATTTAACATAAACATAAAGCCTGCTTAAAGCCCTGGTTGGATACGCGGCCTACTTTTGTCAGTACAAAGAAATGGCTATGCAGACGAAAGCAAATTACACGGTGCTGGTGGTGGATGATGAGCCGGCCATCATAGATTTTCTCAAATACAATATCCAAAAAGAAGGTT
>CBINGV010000269.1:0-5052 GCA_966250255.1 uncultured Flavobacteriales bacterium
TTCCGGGTCCCAGAAATAAAGAATGGTATAATCCGCTTTGATGCTGTAGTAATCCAGCCATTTCGTGTCAGTTGTGTCGCGCAGGATCACGTTTGGCGGAACAACTCCCTGTACCAGGTTTTTTTGCGTCTCCACTTTTTCGCAGAGGTCGGCGAGCTTGTCTTCCGCCATCCAGTAAGCAGGTGATTTGCCCTCCAGGTTTTTGGCGCAGTAGTAACGTTGTCCCATGCGAACAAAGACTTTATCCATCCCCATGATGTTCGACTTTTCAGCCGTGGATGTGATATAAGTCAGGGAATACTTGAACAATTCGGATTTAGGGTCAAGTTGGTCTATAAACCAGTAACCATATTTCACCAGGGTGTCCGGGTGTTGGATCAGCATTTTCTTGCCGAAAAACTCTTCCAGTTTGTTGTGGAAAACCGGGGTGTTTAATATGCGGTCATCTTTCAGGTCGATGTTATCGAAATAATGATCGCGGTAATACTTGTAAGCAAAGCTTGAATCGATGATCGCTCCTTTGGTATCACGCGGCGCTTCCGGGATTTTGATGTCCATCGACATTTTCACCAGCTTGGAGACGAACTTCGTCGGGTTGTTTTTCACCAGGTCAAGCTGGTATTGTTCCACGCTCTGGGAAATGGCATCAATTTCGTCGGAAAGCTTTTTGTATTCCGGGTCATCCTTTTTCAAGGTTTCACGTTTTTTGCCCAAGTCGTCCGCTTTGATGCGCTGCCTGGAAATGAATTGGATATAGTCCTGGAAAACCTTGTTCTCTTCCGATTTTTTAACGACCATGTTGTTCACGTAATCCGGTCCTTTGGTTTCGATGTATATTTCCTCGTTGTTGAAGATAAACTGGAAATATTTTTGCCCCGGCATCAGTAAAGCGAAAACGCCCGGTTTTTGTTCCTTGCCTTTTGCAGTTGTGTTGAATTCAGCCACGCCGTTTTTCATGTTGGCCGTATCAGCATAAAACATGCCTTTGCCATTATATTTCACAAGGAAGACAGTGGTGTCCTTTATGTCACCGAGCTTGAATTTTATTTTTTGGGAAAAACCGGCAAAAGAAACCAGTAGGATGAGTATCGTAATAATTGATTTCATGTATTTTCTAATTTTAGCGCATTTATGACTTAAAGACGTATGCACCTAAAAACAGGTTCAAATTTAACAGCTTTTTAACGAAATTAAAATTCTTTGAAAATTCCCTTGCGGGCATTGAAATAGCTGGCAATGGCAAAAAGGACAAAAGCCAAGAGCAGGGCTGCGATACTGTACAAGCTGAGATCTTTCCCAATGTAAATTCCGCCGGCTTCAAACAGTTTGTCAAGGATGAATTTGAGTCCAAAGAAAAGTCCCAGGCCAATTCCCCCGATGTAGGCGAAAATCTGGACGAAATAAACAAAAAAACGGTTAATGAGCTGTTTCGGGGCGTAGCCCAGGCGCATCAGCGTCCGCACTTCGTAGGCATTTTTTGTGATCAGCAGCTGGGCATACTGGATCAACACCAGGCAGGAAACAAAAACGGCGATCACGGAAATACCCAATACCACAAGGATAAGAGTTCCTACAATACTTTTCAGGCGGCCAACCACCATTTGCGAATTCTTAGACTCGAGGTGTTTTTCCTTGAGCATTTCTTCCACTTTACCGAATTCGCTTTCCGTTCCCGAAATCATCAGCTGCGTAATTTTTTGCGGTGTCAGGTTTCCGTATTTGTCGTTTCCGTATTTCATAAAAGATTCCGGCACAAGGATGGAAGCCACTTCATTTGTAAAGCCGATAATCCGGGCATGGATGTGCTCTTTTTCGGAAGTTTCATTGGAAATGCGCAACTTGAATTTGATGTCTTTGGCTAGTTCGTCGGAAATTTGCGGGATTCCGCTGGCGCTCATGAACGTATTCAGCATCACGAGAAAATCGCGCGGCAGGATGATCGGCACCACCGTATCGCCTTCTTTCCAGTGCCATTCGCTGCTCTTTACGTCCAGGAAATCCTTGTCGACCGTTTGGATAAACACGTCCGAGCTGAATTTAGGAACAAGCGGGTCGGCCGTGGCGAACAACACATCAAAATTGTTGCTGATCACCGGCTTTACATCCAGGATGAATTTTTCTTTTTTCAATTGCTCGATTTCAGCAACGGAAAAATCCGTTTTGGTCAGGTTCAGCGTACTGGAAGTTGTAACCTGCTTTTGTACAATGATGGTATTTGGCCCGAGGATATCGGCGCCTTCCCCGAATTCGTTCACCTTGATCAGGTAATGGATCGAAGCGATCAGGAAGGTCATTCCCAGGAAAGAACCGATCATGGCAATAATCAGCTGTTTTTTGTCCTGGCTCCGGAATAAAAGCTTATTTAACATGTTATGGTGTTATGAATAATAAATGGACTTAGAGTTTCAGTTCGCTGTCATAATGAAAGCCGTAATCGTCGCCGAGTGAGGTCAAAACGAAGCCGGAATTCAGCTGGTCGCAGCGTTCGTTGATCATCTGCAGGCAAATGGCACTGTTGACCTTGTCCAGGTGAGAAAAAGGCTCATCGAGGATCAGCCATTCAAAAGGCTGGCAAAGCGCCCGGATGATCGCTACGCGCTGCTGTTGCCCCATGGACAGGATCCCGCATTTGTCATCCCATTTGTTTTCAATGCCCAGGCGCTCGAGAAAAGTCATCAGCTCGGCTTCCGAATAGACATCGCACAGGGTGTTTTTCAATTGCAGGTTTTCGCGCACCGTCAGGTTATGGAACAATTGCAAATCCTGGAAAACAACCGAAATTTTTTCCCGGCGGATTTTGGTCCAGTCGTCTGGCGTATACTGCCGAACGTCCTGCCCGTCATAAAGCAGTTTTCCTTCGTAATCGTTCCGCAAGCCGAAAATCGTATGGGTAAAGGTCGACTTACCCTTCCCGGAAGCGGCATTCAGCATGATTTTTTTGCCCTTTTCCAGGAACACTTCGGCCCCCCAGATACTGGCTTCCGCGTGCTGGATCGAAGCCAGGGGGAAGGGCATGATTTTATTTAAAGTAATGTTCATTCTTTGTTTGCTAATAGAATTAGTATCCGGATGACAAAAACTGTTCCAAAACTTACGCATGCATAAGGTCAGGCTGTGTTTCCGCACAACGGATTCAAAAATAAGAATTTAGCGGGATTTCAAACGGCCTTGAAGGCCATTAAATGCAATAATTCCTCGAAAACATGCATTTCATTGAAAATATACTCTTCGCTGATTTCGATAAGCTCTTCCATGTTTTCGCGGCTTACATCGGCTGCATCATAGTTCATTTTCAATCTCGGCTGGAAGCGGAAATAAGTCAGTTTGTGATCATCTTCACTGATTTCGAGCAAGCGCTGATGGGTTTCGCGCACCTGCAGGTTAAGCGGTGTCAGCTCATTGGTTTCGCCTGCACCGATGCTGATCAGGATAAGATGCTCATTCGGGTAAAGCATTTTAGCGTAATCGTAAGCCAGCAGGGACGGATTCTGCAATTTGTGCAATGCGTCACACAATTCCAGGTTGCCGAGTTTAACGGGGGGATATACTCCGGGAATGGCCGAGCAGGCGTTCATAACCTTTGCCAGGGAAAGATCGTGGTAGCGTTCCATGAAATTCGAAAAGCTGAATAAACTTTCCTGCGTTTTGCTGTAGCTGAGGAAGAGAAAATGGTTCCGGACATCCATCATGTTGATTTGCCCGAAAAAGTGGTTCAGCGTGAAGGTAAGGGGGTAAATGGAGTCTTCGGCGCTGAGGCCTACATTGTGTGAAAAAATCTGAGGGCCGCGCTTCAGGTAAAAATCGAGCATCTGTCCCGGTGAATGAAGCGTTCTTCCTTGTTTGTCGCGGAGTAGAAGCGCACCGGTAAAAATGGAACTTGCGCTGCAGGATGCAAATACGTCAACCCATGATGTCACATCAAGCTCATCATCCAGTTGGACCATCGATTGGTGGAGGTAGTTCAGGATCTTTAACGGGATCACTCCCTTAATTCCTGCCCCGTCAATCGATAAGAGTATACGGTATTTGCAGAACATATTCTGTAATTTACAAAAAATGCTCCTCAAAACCAAAGGATTGGGCTTTCAAATGAACAAAATACCTTTTCGGATGAATATTTTTGCCGATTTCAGTTGCGCTAAAGTATTTATACGCAGGTCATTTTTTATTTTTTCAGTGAAATAGGACCTATAAAAAAGGGCCTCCGTGCAATGCAGGAAGCCCTTTTATATATTAAGTATTGTTCTTGTTTTATTTTACACGCAGCTGACGACCGATCTGCAGGGTGGTTGTCTGGCGGATTCCGTTCAACTGGCAAATGCGGGAAATCGTGGTGTGGTTTTTAGCCGCAATCTGTGACAGTGTGTCGCCGGATTTCACGCGGTAGTATTTTTTCGTTGAGGTCGGGGCCACTTTGGCCACAGTAGCAACTTCGGTTCCGTGGCCATCTCCCTGCTGGTAGTAATCGCTCGGTTTGGCGCCCGGTCTGAAAATACCCTTGTGAACAAATAAGTTCTGGTCTTTCACTGTTTTGTTGGCCAGGTCGATGATTTCTTCCGGGTTGATCGGCGCATCGTAGAAACGGACTTCGAAATGAAGGTGGGATCCGCGGGAATGACCGGTATTTCCACCGAGGCCGAGGATGTCACCGGCTTTCACTTCGGTGTTCGGAGCTACAAGCAGTTTGCTCAGGTGGGCATAAAAGGTTTCCAGGCCGTTGTAATGGCGTACAATTACCAGGTTACCGAAACCGCCCTCATTCCATTTGGCGTAACGTACTTTTCCTGACCAGCAGGCGCGTACCGTATCACCGGTTTCGAGGTTAATGTCGACCCCATTGTGGTAACGTCCCTTGCGGAAACCGTAGCGGGAAGTAATATAGCCGTCAAAAGGCATCACGAATTTGGAGTGGAGACTGTCTCCCACACACAACCAAACGGTATCTTTTAATTTGGAGAGGTCATTGACGCGGTCGGAAGTGAAGCACACTTCGTTGTCCCAGGTCTGAACAAAGTTATAGGAAGTATCTGTACTGAACAGGTTGTACACTTG
>CBINGV010000270.1:0-5034 GCA_966250255.1 uncultured Flavobacteriales bacterium
CCAGCTCATCGGAAAGCAGCTTCAGCGCGTCCTTATCGAAATAATCGTCGGCATCCAGGCGGATCAGGTATTTCCCGTGCGCCAGGTGCAAAGCCACGTTATTACTGATATTCAATCCTTTGTTTTGCTGGTATACGATCCGCACGGTCGGATGATTGGCATATTCCTCTATGATCGATTTGGAATCATCCGTAGAGCCGTCATCAATAATGATCAGCTCAAAATCCTTCATGCTCTGGTTTAAAACACTTTCAATCGCCTCACGAATGTATTTACCGTAGTTGTAATTCGTGATGTACACACTCACTTTAAAATTTTCCATAATCTCAGGTTTTAAATAACTGTATGCGGAGGAATAATCCGGTTATCTTCAATTGTTGTTCCCGGCGAAACCGAGCTATGCGAACCGATCAGGACGGATTTCCCGATGTTTACGCTTTGATGGGTATAGCCGTCCTTGGAAAAACCGCTATCCTGGCCCGATGTGTGGCTGCTCGACTGGATGTATACGAAACCGTAAGTTGAGCTGTCCGGTCCGATTTCCACACCGCCTCCGCCATTGATCACGGAGTAAAAGCCGATTTTCGTATTGGTTTTCAGGTGGACTTTGTTGCCATTGGCCGCAATGATCCGCACCCCATCATCAATTTTGCATTTGCTGTCGATTTGCAGCGTGCAGTTTTCATACGCGCGTAAATCAACCGAAGCCCCGATAAACACCTTGTCGCCGATCAGCAGTTTGGCTGTCGGTTTGAGTGTTAGCTTCGGAACGCGGGCCGCCCGGAAACCCGAGCCAAAACGGATACCGCTCCCCGCGTAAATGATCCGGGTCAGCAGGCCATTTTTCCAGGGCCGGTACACGTTGATATAATAGCGCGTGATAGAGTTCATTAATCGACTAAATTCCAGGTGATTTTTTGATGCATTTCAAGGTCGGCGCCGGCTTTTTTCCCGATCAGGGAATCAAACTCACGGGCGTCGATCCCATGGTTCGGACGCAACACCGTCAGGTTTTCCTCGCTGAACACTTCGCCTTTTTTGATGTCGCGCGCCGGGTAAACCGCACGGCGAAAAGAAACCTCATGTCCGTTGTCGAGCTCGATCTGCGCCGGCATCTTGGTTCGGTTGCCTTTCAGCTCATCGATCAGTTTGATCTCGGCAATCAGCTCGTGGATCTCGTCACGGGTAAGCGAAACCTTGTGATCACGGAACACTTTGCCCTCGCGGGAATCCGTAAAATGGAACTCGAGCACTTCGGCGCCCATGGCCGTAGCATACATCAGGGCTTTGGAACCTTCGGTATGATCCGAATAACCGATCGTGAGACCGGTTGCTTTTCTCAGGCTGTCCATAACCGACAGGTTGGCGTCAGCCGCCGGGATCGGGTACATGCTCGTACATTGAAGCACGGCAAGCATTTCCGGGGAATTATAAACCGGGTTTACTTCCTGGATGAAACGGATGGCTTCGAGCACTTCTTTTTCGTGGGAAAGTCCCGTGGATAAAATCATCGGCTTGCCTTTCAGGGCCGTTTTGCGCAATACCGGGTAAGCCGTGAGGTCACCGCTGCCGATCTTGTAAAGCGTAATGAATTCGTCGATCCAGGCCATGGAATCCACGTCCCACACCGAAGAGGTGTATTTTATGCCGGCATCCGTCACCATTTTGGCCAGGAAACGATGCTGCTCCTGCGTCAATTCAAATTTCTTAAAGTGCTTGTTGCGATCCGGGCTTTCGAGGCGCGAAACCAATGAATCACCGGTATAAATCTGGAATTTTACGTAATCCACATCACTTTCGATGGCCAGTTGCGCCAAGCGTTTTGCATATTCAAAATCGCCTTCGTGGTTGCCCCCGATTTCAGCGATCAAAAGCGGTCCGTGTTTTCCTTTAAATGGATTGCTCATGTTTTATTTTTTTTAAAATTTCGTTGATCTCAGCCATATTGTATGTCCATTGCGGCTGCTCAAAATGACTGATAATTTCACCCGAGCGGTCAAAATCTTCCTGCGTATCGAGCGCCATCTGGATGCCCGAAAGCTCCGGCAGCTCGGTATTATAAAAATAGTAAAAACCCTGGTTCGCATCGTTTTCGTACAAATACAGGGTGACGTGCTCCCGGTAATGGTCGCTCGCCATGATCTGCGGCAGCACTTTGGCGTAATAATCCAGTTTCACGATTTCAATGCTCATGCCCTTCGGAAAAGTCCGGTTTTTGACATTGCTGATGAAATCCACCGATTGTTTGCGCTGGATGTCGAGCATTTCGCCAAGCACTTTCGTATCGAGGAAAATGTTGTCGCCGTTGATGCGGATGGCGTAATCCCAGCCCTGTGATTTCCCGGCCAGGTAGAAGCGCTCCGAAACATTTTCCAGCGAGCCGCGGAAACAGGCAATCCCGTTCTTGGCTGCAAAATCGGCAATCGGCTGGTCGGAGTCCAGGTCGGAAGTAGCGATCACCAGCTGGTCTTTGTTCACCACCTGCAAGGCCCGTTCGATGATGTAGAGCAGCACCGGTTTTCCTTCAAGTTCCATCAGCGCCTTGCCCGGTAAGCGGGAAGACGAGTAGCGGGATAAGATGACTATGCCTGTTTTCATGATCGTTCGCCTATTTTTTTAGCGGGGCTTCCGCCCCAGATTTCGTATTCCGGAACGGATTGGTTCAGGACGGAATTGGCCGCAATGACAGCGCCTTTCCCGATGCTCACCCCTTTCAGGATGGTCACATTGCTTGCAATCCAGACATCGTCGCCAATCGTTATCGCTGCCGTTTCATTCGCCTGCAGGTTGATGCGTTTTTCACGCGCAATGCGGTGGTTGCTGTCTACCAGGTAAACAAAAGGGGCAATCAGGCAGTTATTGCCGATCGTGATTTTTTCGGAGGCAAAAATGAAGGTATGGTAGCCAACGGTTGTGTTTTCCCCGATGTGGATCGTTGCCTTTTCGTTGCAGCTGCAAATCCGGGCGCCTTCCTTTACGATGACATTCGGCTTGATGAAAATATTCTTCGGGAAACGCATGAACTCCACATTTTTATCAATGTGAATGGAAGGATACACCTCCCCCAGCCTGAATTTCTGAACAAAGGCCCGGTACTTGTTTTTCCAGGTATATTTCAGGTGTTTCCTGACCTGCGAAACTTCTTCCTCTTTAAAGCTCTCCATAAGATTGGTACCAATGATAAACGGTTTCCAGGCCCTGGCGGAATTTCACTTTCGGGTCATAGCCCAGGTGCCCGCAAATCTTATCGATCGAAGCTTTGGAGTGTTTCACGTCGCCTGCACGCTCCGGGCCGTAGCTCGGAACAATGCTTTTCCCGGTGATCTCGTTCAGCATTTCGACCATTTCGTTGAGGCTGGTCTGTTCCCCGCAGGCCATGTTGTAAATCTGGTTCAGCGCCTTACTGTCTTCGGTAAATAAAGCCAGTATATTCGCCTGAACGGCATTCTCAACAAAGGTAAAGTCACGCGAGGTGATCCCGTCGCCATGGATATGCGGTGCACGGTTTTCGATAAAAGCCTTGCAAAAAATCGGGATCACGGCGGCATACGGGTTATTCGGGTTTTGCTTCGGACCGAACACGTTAAAGTAACGCAGCCCGACATAATTCAAGCCGTAGGTTTTGTAAAAAACATCCGCAAACTGCTCAATGGCGTATTTTGTCACAGCATAAGGACTCAACGGTTTCCCGATACGTTCCTCCACTTTTGGCAATTCCTTGCTGTCGCCATAAGTACTGGACGAGCAGGCGAGAATTACCCGGTCAATGTTGTTTTTTACGGCAGCATGCAGGATGTTGACCGTCCCGTCGATGTTCACCTGGGTCGAAACCATCGGGTTCTCAATCGAACGGGGAACCGAGCCCAAAGCCGCCTGGTGCGTAATCGCATCAAAACCGGCCGTCAGCTCCACCATCTTGTCATAGTCGCGGATATCTTCCTTAAAAAATTCAAACTTCGGATGCGTTTCAAACTCTTTGATATTTTCATAATACCCGTTGGAAAGGTTATCGATTACACGTACCGCAGAAACACGTTCGTCATTCAACAAAGCTTCCACCAGGTTTGAGCCAATGAAACCCGCACCACCCGTAACAATTATTTTTTTCATGTTTTTCTTATAATCTTTTATCCACTAAATCCCTGTTCCAAATTCCTTTCAGATCATAAACTACTGTGGCATCATTGGCATAGGCCGCTACATCGAAACGGGTAAAATCATCGTGACATACTGCCAGGATCACCGCGTTGTAAATGCCTTTAGGCTCACTTAATTCGATGCCGTATTCTTCTTTAACCTCCTCTCTGTCAGCATTGGTGTCGTGTACATCCACTTCAATACCGAAGGATCTAAGCTCATTGATTACGTCAATCACTTTCGAGTTCCTGATATCAGGACAATTTTCTTTGAAGGTTACCCCCAAAACAAGTGCCCGCGAACCGCGAATAATATTTCCTTTGTGGGTCATGAGCTTCACCACCTGGTTCGTTACATAAACGCCCATGTTGTCGTTAATCCGGCGCCCGGCCAGGATCACCTGCGGATGATAGCCGAGGTATTCGGCCTTGTGAGTCAGGTAATACGGGTCAACGCCGATGCAATGTCCGCCAACGAGTCCCGGCTGGAATTTCAAAAAGTTCCATTTCGAAGAAGCCGCTTCGAGTACATCAGATGTATCAATCTGCATTTTATCAAAGATAAGGGAAAGCTCATTCACGAAAGCAATGTTGAGGTCGCGCTGTGAATTTTCGATAATTTTCGCTGCTTCAGCCACTTTGATGGAAGGCGCCAGGTGCGTACCCGCAGTGATGATGCTCTTGTATAGCTCATCTACCTCCTGCGCAATTTCCGCTGTACTTCCGGAAGTTACTTTTTTGATTGAAGGCAGGCGGTGCAGCTTATCTCCCGGGTTGATCCGCTCCGGCGAATAGCCGCAGAAAAAATCAACATTGAATTTCAGGCCGCTTTCGGCTTCGAGCACCGGCACGCAGTCTTCTTCCGTACAGCCTGGGTAAACCGTAGATTCGTAAATAA
>CBINGV010000271.1:0-5031 GCA_966250255.1 uncultured Flavobacteriales bacterium
TTTGATGGAAGCCTGCAGGGCCTCGAATTGCGGCATGAAGCTCGTTTTCAGGTACTCGATCGCCAGTTTGGAGTTCACTCCGTACACTTTTATCTTCGCTTTGACAGCTGCTTCGAGCTTGTAAGCATTATCAAAAACTCCGGATACCTGGCTGTTCAGGCTTTCAAAACTGATTTTTTTCGCCTGGTGGAGCGAGTCGATCCGGATAATCTCACGCTCTGTCTGCATGATTTTGGTGGCTAGATGCTCCGAATTGCCCATTTTATTGACTTCGACATATTGATTTAGGGCGCTTTTGTATTTTTTCTGGTTGAAAAACTCGTCCCCGATGCGCTCGGCGTTGGCCAATTGCTCCAGGCGCTGACGCTCAAGCTCTTTTTCACGTTCGATGCGTTCCAGTTCCTCTTTGGCCAAAGCTTCCATACGCAAACGCTCGGCTTCGGCTTCTTTTTCGCGTTGGATGCGTTCGCTTTCGGCATTTTTCTTTTTCATGTAATTGGAAAAACAATCCGTATTTCCGTCACATTCAATGAATTTAATCATGCGGGCTACCGGAGCGATCTGGCTGCGTTTGTAGGCATAAAGCGGGTTGATGGCATTTCCGAAGCCGTCGACAACCACAAAGTCGCTTTGCCAGAGTTGGGTAGCGGTATTCACAAAATCAACGGTGTCTGCAAAATACATTTTCCCGTTTACGGTAGCAAACATTTCGCTCGCGTTGTAATTTTTGATGAAATCGGCAACGAAGGCATTGTAATCCTCGTTCACTTTTTTGTCGCCGGTAGCGATGTCTTTCACAATACGCGAAAGCAGAATACCGTCTTTGTATCTCAGCTCTTCGACTTCTTTGCTGCCTTTCATGACCCAAAGTCCGTCCGGAAAACCGTTGGCGTTGAATTGCCCGCTAACGGTCGTTTTGGTCGTGGTGCCTTTTTCGTAGCTGATTTTTCCAATAAAATGATTGTCGGCAAAATTCGCTGTGGAAAGCGTTTTTTCGGGTTTCGCGGCAAACTTTTTGCTTTTCGGGTTATAGGTCTTGATCGCATTGGAATAGGTCCAGGTGCTGTCCATCGACCCATTTTTATATTGTCCCGAAACACCGGTATTCAACTGAATGCGGCTTTTTTCGTTTTTATAAACCTTGTTCAGGGCGCTGGTTTTCCATTTCCCGATGCGCTGGTTTTTACTGAATTTACCGACTACGGTGTAAGGATTTCCGACATAATTAAAGGTCCCGTCATAAATCCGGTCGGACTGCTCATTTTCGTAATATTGATAAGTCGCCGTACCGGTTTCAAACACTCCTTTATAGGTTTGTAAGCTTTGTGCCCCGGCAAAAGTCAGGCTTAAAAGGCTAAGAAAAGTAAGAGTTAACTTCTTCATGAATGTTAAATTTTGTTCAAAGATAAACATTTCATTCAAAAAGCATTCCAACTTAAGCCGAACTTACAGCTTGCGCAAAATCACCCTTTTACCAGCTTCGTTTTGAAACAAATAATTTCCGCTTCCCAGTTTGCTGAGATCGATCGTGCCTTCCTTTTCGAAGTAGAAATCAAACAATTTACGCCCTGAAAAATCAAGCAGTTTGTAAAAACCGGGTTGGGGGACATCAACAAAAACAAGAGCAGAAGCCGGGTTGGGATAAAGCTTCATTCCTCCATTCATGTCCGGGTTTTCCAGGGAAGCTGCGACTGTGTTTACGGCAATTGAAATCGTGTCCGACAGGCCACAATCGTCCGAAACAACCAGTTTTACAGTGTAATTTCCGCTTTGAGCAAAGGTATGTGCCGGGCTTTCCTCCCCGGAGCTTTCCCCGTCCCCGAAATCCCATTCAAAATGATTGGAATAAGCGGATTCATTTGTAAACTGAAGCTGGTTGCCTCCCATGTTCATATAATTAAAAGCTGCATCCGGCTGATAAGCTCCGTAAAACCAATGGCTGAGACTATCGTAAGCCACATCTTTGGCTGCCTGCCGGATAATTTGAGCGTCGGTGGCATTGAGCCCCTGGTTGCTTGTTATTTGTAAAGGATTCTTTCCGAAAATAGTGGTGTAAAAAGTACAGGCCGCGGCATAGGTTCCGGCAACGGCCGGGTGGCTTTCGTCACCGGAATACAATTCCAGGTTCGGGTAATTGTCCCGGATATTATGCCAAACTCTTCCTACCGGGGAAACCGCAGCATCATTATCGTCGGCCATTTGCATGTAACGCAAGTGGAGCAGACTGTCCATCCCGGTGTAAGTACAGATTGGGGGCCAGAAAGGGCAATTCGAAGCATCCCCGTTCTTCCGGCCCCAGGTCATGTAAAACAGGGTTTCGCCACAGGGATTGTGTGTCCGGACCATGCTGTCCAGTTTATGGGCGTAGGGAAAAACTTCTTCAGCAACCTGCCAGTCGGAGAAAGCAGGGCGTTGGCTTTGCTCCTGTAAAATCACAAAATCCCAGTTACCTTGAGCGATACGTGAAGCCACGATCGGATCGGCAAAATGTCCCTGGAAGGTTTGTCCGCCGGGATTGTAGGCATCAAAAATAAGGCTGTCGCCGGCTGAATCGGTTAGGTCGGCTGTCATTTGAGGCAGGTTATTTACGCCCGTATAGCTATTTCCGATAAAGAGAACGCGTTTGGTCGTTTGAGAAAAAAAAGCGGTTGAGCAGCAAATGAGTGCGGTAGGAAGCAAAGTGAATTTCATAAATTTCGATTAATAATTTTTTTCTAAAACAGGTTTTTTGTTTTCGGGGTTGCTTTTTTCCGAGCACAACACAAAACCTATTCTTGGATTCTTAGCTTGTTTGGCCGGGTTTAAACGGTTGACAATTAATTGTTTTTTAAAATAATAGTTGATCTTGTCAAAACAAGTTGAAAAAGCAATATATTTGTGCCGGCTTTCAGTAACCGGTCAGTCGACCGGTACTTAAAAGGGAATCCTGTGAAAATCAGGAACTGTATCTGCAGCTGTAAGTTCTGCGAAATTGGTTTCAAAATGCCACTGTCTGTCAACCGGCGGATGGGAAGGCGAAACCAAGTTGGAACGAGTCAGAATACCTGCTGAACGCCGCTAAATGAAGACTTCAGATTAAAGTCGGATTTAGTCCGGATGCAGTGCACGGTATCCGAGTTATTTCTCTATATCTGATTTTTTCAGCGTTTATTAATTTTTTAAATTTTACGTATGAAGAAATTATTATTTTCTTTTGTTTTTGCCGGTTCAGCGGCACTTGTCTCCGGGCAGCAATCCAACATCAATTTTGAAAATTTTGACCTTCCGCAGGTAGATACATTCTACAATGGAGCGGATATGGCCGGCGATTTTTCAATTACCACGCCGATGACCACGCTTACTTTTTCAAACCAATACACGGTTTCGCAATGGGGCGATTACTGGAACGGCTTTTCCTATTCGAATATGACCGATGTGACAACAGCAGGTTATGGCAACCAGTATTCGGCCTATACCGGGACCGGTGCTGCAAACAGTGAGATGTATGGCGTGTTTTACCCGGATGGTTTCATTACCTTCCAAAACCCGACCCTCGTGGATTCGATCAAAATTACCAATACAACTTACGCCGCTTTGTCCATGCTGAATGGAGACGGGATGTTTGCGAAGCAGTTCGGTTCGGTAAACAATGCCCAGGGAACACCTGACGGGACAAGCGGGGAAGACTACCTGCGGCTCTGGATCATTGCCTTGGATGCAGACTCCCTGCACACCGACTCCATCGAATTTTATCTGGCGGATTACCGTTTTTCCGACAATAACCAGGATTATATCGTAGATAGCTGGGTGAATGTCGACCTGACATCTTTTGGGGCTGTGAATGGCCTGACTTTCCGCTTCGAATCTTCCGACATGTCTTTCGGTTATATCAATACACCGACTTATTTTGCCTTAGATGAATTCCACATTACCAACCTGCTTGGGGTAAGTGAATTGAATGAAACAGATATTGAGCTGTATCCGAACCCGGTTGTAAATGAGCTGGAAATCCGAGCGCCCGGAGCTAAAATTTCGGTGCTCAATGCGGAAGGAAAAGTGGTGCTGACCTGTGATCACAAGGAGTTTTCGACACTTGATCTTTCTGCGATGGAAGCAGGATTTTACCTGGTGAAGCTCGAAAAAGGCACGGATAGCATTACCCGCAAAATTGTTAAATATTAAATTGCTTGGCCTCCGTTTCGAACGGGGGCTTTTTTTATGTTCCGTTCCACCGCCATATTATTTTGTTTTTTGCCCCTTTTAGGCTGGTCCCAGCTGAAAGAGCAAAACCTGGAAGAAGTACACGTGACCGATTTGCTTTTGCGCGCACCGATTTCGAACGGGTATAAACTAAACCGGGAGGAATTGCTCCGCAAACAAGCGGAGGACCTGGGAGACTTATTGAAATCCTTTCCGGGCATTACCCTACGGAATTATGGAGGGCTCGGCGGCCTGAAAACAATTTCCGCCCGGGGAATTAACGGGACGCACACGGGGATTATTGTGGACGGCTTTTTACTGCAGAATGTGCAAACCGGACAGATCGATCTGGGAAACGTGCAGGTGGAGAATAGCACTGAAATCAAATTTTCCTATTCGATGGATGAGCAGAAGTTGCAGCCGGTATCGGCCTACCTGAATGCTTCCAATCTCTGGATCGAAACGTTTGAAAATCAATTTTCGGAAGATACGCTACAGCTCCGTTTTACCTCGAAATTGGGATCTTACGGGCAGTTAGACGATTACCTGAGTGCCAAATGGAATCGGAAACGTTCCTATGTTGCTTTGTTTGGCCGTTATCGCCGGGCAGAAGGCAATTTCCCTTTTGCGGTGCAGAATTTTAATCAAACCGTTAGCGGAAAACGCTTCAACAATGATTTGCAGGAGGGTTTTGCTGGGGCAAGCTTTGGAAAACAATTTCAAAACGGCTCCCGCCTGAAATGCAACCTGGCTTACAATGCTTCCGACAAAGGACTTCCAGGGGCGGTAATTTTGTACAACCCGGTGAGTGCCCAGCGCCTGGCCAATTCCAATGCTGCTGCTAACATCGAT
>CBINGV010000272.1:0-4963 GCA_966250255.1 uncultured Flavobacteriales bacterium
TAAAAAGGCTTGGCGGAAACTAAAATTAGCCTAAAGTTTCCGCCTTACTTTTGTATTTCTGCGGGTTTAACTTATAAGTTTTTCAAATCAGTTCTTTTCAACAAACTGTTTGAAATCCTGCAGGTATTTCATGGATTGTTTTTTGAAGGCACCCGGCATCAGCATCCCGATCAGCTTCATAAAGCCTTTGAACCGGAATTCCTGGTCGGTGCTGTACAAGGTGGTGTTTTCGTCAATCGGCTTGAAGTAATTCTTAACAATATTGTGGACCCCATTGGCATCGTAAGTACCCGAAAATTCATGGGGGAGATTACGCACGGTGATCGTTTCAATCATATCGATGTTGCGTTTTCCCATCTGGAAATTCAATTTCATTTTGGCGCCTACCTCACCCGGCGTGCCGGAGAGATGCTCGTAGCTTTGCAGACCTTCCATCCAGTGCTTCATGTTTTCGGCATTGTCAAATTGGGCAATAACCTCGTCAATCGGTTTGTTGATTTTGATTTCACACGTGTACTTCATACTTGTTTTATTATTGGTTTTCAATGAGTTTAAAATGCATTCAGGATTTCGATCACCTGTTTCTCAGCCTCATTTTCCAGGCGCAAACGCCAATAGAACAGCTTCCCGGTAGAAGGGTTTTTCGGCAGGCGGACCCGGATGTCATACAGCTTTGTTTTTTTATTGTAGCTGAACGTAACGGCATCTTCCGTATTGAGCGACAAATACGACCCGGCCTGGAAATCCGCGTTGTAAAAATAAAACTGCTCCTGGAGCTGCCGGATGTCTTTTTCCGCGAGCTCAACTCCTTCGAGCAGCATTTCCTGGTAAAGTTCCTTGCTGATCAGGGTGTCTCTGGAGGTAGCGCTTTTCACCGGGATAGTGGAATTGACCTGGTAACCCGAAAAATGACTGATGGAATAGATAAAATTATCCGTTTGAAGGCTGTCGTTTTCAGCGCTTAAACTGAAGGCCAGGTTCAGGATCAGCTTGTTTGTGCCCTTGGCATCATAAAAAACCGATTCCATCAGGCATTTATCGCCCGGACGTACGCTGTCTTTCAAGGCAAAACTGAGCACTAGCTTGGTGAGCATGGAAGCTTCGATCTGGTCGGTCGGGTTGAAAATATTGGGGGCATAACCCAGGGTGTCCCCGTTTTCCCGCTTCACCAGGATGGAAACGCCGGGTTGGCAATAACCGTTTTCAATAAAAAAACCTTTGGGTTCCTTCACCGTAATCCGGAGGTTGTTTCCCAGGGGTAATTTATTGCTGATCCAATACTCGTTCCCGATATCAAAACTGATGTCGGAAAAAGAAAGGCCCAGCTCTTCAAAAGTAGCCCCGGTAAGCAGGATCAATCCCTTGCTTTGCGGAAAAACCTGGAAAGCGAAAGCAAAACAACAGGAAATAAATAAGAGCTTCATTGCGGTTTTAACGTATGATTTCAAATTGCTTGATCCAGTCGGCGATGATTTTCATGACTTCTTCCGAAAAGGTTTCTTCAATTTTGATGTACTCGTTAACCGATCCGCTTTCGCAATGCTGCATGAGGTGGTTCAGATCGGGCATGATGTAGGTGTATACGTTTTTATTATGCGTTTCTTTGACCGATTTCCGGATGCCGTCGAGGTTTTCAATGGCCGAAACCTGGCTGTCCTTGCTGCCGTTAATGGCCAGTACCGGGCAATTGATCTGTTTTAGGAAGTGCTCGGGATTGAAATTGATAAAATATCGGAACCAGGGCGAAAGCATGGTTTTGGTCAGTTGCGGCAGCTCGTTTGAAATTTGCGTGGAAATCTCCGAAGGCATCGAGTTCAGGTGGTCCTGGACAATTTGTTCAATCTGGATCTTGGCGCGCTCGTCGTCTTTCTCGTTGAGCAGGATGTCGTAAAATTTGCGGTTGAGCTCCAGGCTGACGGCAATTTCTTCTTCGCTTATCCCGGCAAAACGCGAGCTGACTTCCGTTTGTTTCAGCATCAGCTGGTCAATCGGGATCCCCGGTCCGGCAAGGAGGACAATGAATTTAACACTGGAATCGGAAGCCGCTACCATTGGGGCCACCATCGCGCCTTCACTGTGCCCGATAATCCCGATCCGCTCCTTGTTGATCTTTTTGGTGCGGGCCAGGAAATTGTAAGCCGCCTGGGCGTCATAAGCAAAATCGGAAGTCGTGGATCCGTCGAATTTTCCGCCGGATTGCCCCACACCGCGGTCGTCGTAACGGAGTACGGCAATTCCGCTGCGCGTCAGGTAGTCGGAAAGCACCAGGAAAGGCTTGTGGTTGAGAATTTCCTCGTTGCGGTTCTGGGCGCCTGACCCGGTTACCAAAACAACAGCCGGGAAAGGTCCTTTTCCCTTGGGGAGGGTCAGGGTGCCGGCCAGCGTAATGCCAGCCACTTCGTTCACAAAGGTAACATCTTTGGAGCTGTAGGGCAGGGGAGTTTTGGGTTCCTGCGGCCGGTTAGGTTTGGAGGCAATACTGGTTTCACTCTTTTTAAGATGCAGTACTGTTGTAAAATCTCCCTGTGAAAATACCCCGCTGATGCTGTCCTTGCCAACCAGGTTTCCGAGGTATTTAATGCCAAAAACGCTCAGGTCGAAAAGTACCGACGGATCTTTGAACTGGATTGCGTTCAGGTTCAGCCCGTAAGCTCCCTGATCCGGGCTGTCCATCGTGCCGCTCAGAATATCCCGCTGCTGGGTAATGTGAAAAACAATTTTAAGCCGCATTCCCTGCGTTTCCAGGTTGCCCACCCAGTCACCGCAAATAGGCTGCTGGGCCCTTAGGAAAAAGCCGGAAAAAAGAAAAAACAAAAGGGTAAAATGCTTCATAGGCCTGCCCTGTCTGATATTTTTTGCTAATTTAAAAAATATTGTTGATTTTTTTGTATCTTGGCCACTTAAATCGCTAAATTAAATTTATGAAATCATCTTTACCTTTCAAAATCTGTTTGGTTTTTGTTTTAGGTCTTTTTGGGTTCAGCCAGGCGCAGCAACCCAAAATTCCCCAGCTGATCAATGCGGGGACACATGAGAAATGTGGCTTCAGTGAGCATCACGAACATTTGATGCAAACGGATCCGAGCTATGCGCAAAAGCGCCAGCTGGAAGAAATGCACATCGAGAATTACACGCGTCAGCCTTATATGGACAAGGCGGTAAAAACAATCCCCGTGGTTGTTCACGTAATTCACAAAGGAGAAGCGGTAGGAACAGGTACAAACATTTCCGATGCACAAGTTCAGAGTGCGATTGACAACATGAACGATGCATACCGGAATATGGCGCCTTACACCGGCGTAGATACCGAAATTGAGTTTTGTCTTGCCCAGCGTGATCCGAACGGAAACCCGAGCACCGGGATTGTACGTGTAAACGGAACAAGTGTGACCAACTACTCCAGCCAGGGGATCATCAATTCCAACGAGCAGGCGGTAAAGGCACTCAGCAAGTGGGACAATACCAAATACTATAACTTTTGGATCGTAAGTGAAATTGATGATAACGGCGGTGGTTCCGGGACACAGGGATATGCTTATTTCCCGGGAGCGGGTGCTAACGTGGATGGTGCAGTCATGCTTTACAATGCCTTCGGTTATGACCCGACAGGCGTTTTGGGCTAAAACCTCTAAAGCTACACCAACCGCAACGTAACGGCAGTACACGAAATGGGACACGCCCTCAACCTCTACCATACCTTCGAAGGTGATGGTTCCGGAAGCACTTGTCCTTCAGGAAACGGCTGCGGCTCCGGTGTGGGCGACTGTGTGGCTGATACACCTCCGCACAAAAGAAGTAACAGTGACTGTTTGACGAATACAACGGATGCAACCTGTAATAACGTTGACCGGGATTTGTATGTACACAACTTCATGGATTATTCCTCCGATGTGTGTCAAACCGAATTTACGGCCAATCAATCCACGCGTATGAACGCAACGCTGACCGGCGGTGGTTTGCGCGCCAGTCTTACCTCTTCTGATGGCTGTAACCCGGCCAACAACCAGCGCGATGCAAGTATTACATCGATCGTAGCTCCGGTATCTTCTTACTGTCAAACGACTTTCTCTCCGCAGGTTACCCTGCGTAACTTCGGTTTGACGACTTTAACCCAGGTGACGATTAACTACAACATTGATGGCGGTACCAACCAGGTGTATACCTGGAACGGTTCCCTCGCAACTGGCGCTTCCGAAGTGGTGACCCTCAACTCCGTAACAACAACGGTAGGTGCACATACCTTTAGTGCTTCTTCATCCATGCCGAATGGTATGACGGATGATTACGCGGCAAACGACGCAGCAAGTGTTTCCTTTACGATTACCACTTCTTCCTCGCTTCCGTTCGTGGAGGATTTTGAAGGAAGTTTCCCGCCAACAGGCTGGACCAACCTTTCCAATGACGGTGAAGATGCACCGGCCTGGGACGTAGAAGGGATTAAGGCCCTCGTGAAAAAATCCGTAAGCGTCCAAAGTTCCGGCAATTCCGGGAATGCCCTGGCGATCAACGGTTATGCTTACAGCACATCTACCGGTAACCGCTACGATGAAATGACAACGCCTTCCATCAACCTGTCAACAGCCGGTTCGCCGCAGCTGACTTTCCAGGTGGCGCACGCTTACTACAATACAACTTCCAATACCGAAGGTTTGAAAGTGTATATTTCTACTGATTGCGGGGTAAATTACACGGCAATTTATGACAAATCCGCGGCTGCCCTGGCAACAAACGGCCAGAACAGCAACTCCTGGCTGCCGACGGCTGTTGGCCACTGGAGACAGGAAACGATTGATCTTTCTGCGTATGCAGGCGATGTGATCAAATTGAAGTTCGAAACGTACAGTAACTACGGAAACAATCTCTTTATCGATAAAATCAATGTGGCGGACAACTGTGCTTCGCCGGTAATGACTTCCAACCCTTCCAATGCAACAAGATGTTCCGCAGCGAGTGTTTCATTCAG
>CBINGV010000273.1:0-4962 GCA_966250255.1 uncultured Flavobacteriales bacterium
GAGCAAACGCGCCGCAAAACCGTCAAGAAAATCGAGTACAGCCCCCAGAAACAGCGGATACGGGGCCAGATCAACCCGGCCACTGAGCGACAACAGGATGGAAAGCACTCCACACAACATGTTCGATCCTGTCAATAAATTGGGTATATTAAACATTGAAATGGGATTATTATTCATTTGCAAGGCTTTAATCTGTAAAATATTCGTATTTTTAGCAACAAATTATTGACTGCAAATAACACAATTTTTTTGATTTTTATGCGTTTAATGCTACAAAAAAAAATGCCACTCATGTTAAACAAGCTTACCCCAACTGTATTAGCGATTTTTTCAATAGTTTTTTCATACGCTCAGGAAGACAAGGTTGCCCCGAAGTATTCCAATGAATTTTTGCAGATTGGCTTGGGGGCTGACGCCATGGGTCGCGCCAACGCGGTCGTAGCATCCACTGAAAGCGCCAATTCCGGCTACTGGAACCCTGCCGGACTCACAAAAGTTAACAAATGGCTCGAAGTAAGCGCCATGCACTCCGAATATTTTGCCGGGATTGCCAAATACGATTATTTCGGACTCGCAAAAACCGTTGACTCCAACAGCGCAATGGGCTTTTCCTTCATCCGCTTTGCCGTGGACGATATTCCGAACACTACCCAATTGATCGATAATGCCGGGCGCATTGACTACGACCGGATCACGACCTTTACTGCTGCTGATTATGCCTTTTTGTTTTCTTATGCCCGCAAGCTCAAGGTTGAAGGGCTCAGCGTGGGTGGAAATTTCAAGCTGGTACACCGCAAAGTGGGTGATTTTGCCAAATCGTGGGGCTTTGGGATTGATGCCGGAGCGCAATACCAGAAAGGCAAGCATTGGAAACACGGCCTGATGGTACGTGATGTAACCTCTACCTTCAATGCCTGGATTTTTGACCTGGACGATGATATGAAAGAGGTTTTCGTCAAAACCGGCAACGAATTGCCTCAAAATGGCATGGAGCTTACCCTTCCGCGAATTATCCTCGGGTCACAAGGCAAATTCGACCTGGGAAAAAAGGGTATTTACATAGCTTCCGAGCTCGACGTGGCACTTACTATGGACGGAAAGCGCAATGTGCTGATCAAATCCAAGCCTTTCAGTATTGATCCTTACCTTGGGGTTGAATTCGGCTACAAAAACCTCGTCCAATTGCGCATGGGTATCGGAAACATCCAGAAGATCAAAGACTTTGACGACAATGAGCGTCTCATTTTACAACCGAACATCGGTTTTGGCCTGAATATCAAAAACTTTTACCTGGATTACGCTTTCACTAATTTTGACCAGAGCGTAGGCTTATATTCCCATGTTGTTTCGCTGAGAATCAAGCTCAACAAACCGGAACCAAAAACTGAAAAACCATGAAATTGAAAGGAAGTTATATCGCCCTGCTTGCCGGCCTGCTTTTTGGCCTCAACTCCCTGGCGCAAACTTACGGGAACGAGTGGATTAATTATTCGCAGAAATATTACCAGTTTAAAATCGTCAATGAAGGTATTTATCGCATTGATTATCAAACCCTCGTGAACAGCGGAATCGATCCTTCGCTATTTACATCAAGCAACATGCAGATTTTCGGAAAAGACCGCGAGCAGCCACTAATCGTGTTTGACGGCGGCGATAATACGTTCGGGCCGAATGATTATTTCCTGTTTTATGCCGAACGCAATGACGGCTGGCTGGATTCAACGCTTTATGAAACACCGCATACCATCGGGAACCCGGGCTACAGCATTTTCAATGATACGATCAATTATTTTTTCACCTGGAACAATTCAGCTACCGGCGCCCGTTATACTGTTGAAAGCGACAATGGCTTTTCAAATTATACGCCACTCAATTACGTATTGCAAAAGGCGGAAACCTACAATACCTTTGATTACAACATCGCTTATGCAGATGAAATCCAGCTTTCTCAGTTTATGCCCGGCGAAGGCTACTCGTCAAATATCTGGAATGGTGTTCCCGGCGGGTTTACAGCCGAACTTTCCTTCAGCACGCCGCAAGTTTATACTGGTACCGGCGCCCCTTTAGCTGTTTTTCACGGGAAAAGCAACTCCAATTCGAACGCCAGTGCCTCTGAAAATGACAACCACCATCTCCGCTGGGTTTTCGGGCCCTTTAACTACCTGCTCGTAGATACAACCTTTGACGCGTACCGGCAAATCATCACCAACCGCAGCATACCGGTCAACCAGTTCAGCTCGGACGGTGTAACCCATACCCATTTCCAGATTGTCAATGACCTCGGGGCGGCAACAGATTACCAGAGCTTTAGCTACATGTCGCTTTACTACCCGCGCAACCCGAATTCGAGCGGACTGAACAAGGACAAATTCTGGATCCGGAACCAGGGTCAGCAAAAAATTTATGTTAATCTCACCAATACCTCCGTTACTTCCCCGGTGATGCTTGTTCAGGGCGGAGGCCAGCCGAAATATGTCTTCACCGAAAGTACGGGCGGCGGCGGATGGCGCGCGCTCGTTTCCGCATCGACAAACGGACAGGACCAACGGGTTGTTTTCCAAGACTTAAGTACCGTCGTTACCCTGACCAGTCTTAAACCGGTCAACAATACCGGGAGTTTTACGGATTTCTCCGCAATTGTTTACGATTCGGCCGACCTCATCATTTATAACTCAAAACTGGATTCGGCCTCAGTACTCTACCGGGCATACCGCTCATTGGATTACAATGTGGTTGCAGCCAACATCGACGAGCTTTACCTCCAGTTTGGCGGCGGGATCCCGAAACACAATGCGGCAATCCGCCGTTTTGCGCTTTATGCCTATGACCAGGCTACCGTAAAACCGGCGGCGCTTACCTTACTTGGCAAAGGCTACAGTTCCCGACTGACACGCTCGACCAGCCAGTACAATGACATAAACCTGATTCCCTGCTTCGGTCACCCGGGAAGTGATATTTGTTATACCTCCAACCTGCACGGTTCCGGTTTTGCGCCTTTGATCCCTACCGGACGGATTTCTGTCAACACCAACACAGAGCTTGCCAATTACCTGGAAAAGCTGATCACCTACGAACTTCAGCAAAACCAGGGGGATGTGTACACCACTGCTAATAAAGACTGGCAAAAACAGGTCCTCCATTTTTCAGGTGGTAACGAAGGTTTCCAGCAAGAATTTTTCTTCTCTTACATGGAGGATTTCCGGGATACCATCGAACACGACCTGTTTGCCGGCCATGTAACGACCTTCCGCAAAATTTCGAGTGATCCGCTTGATCCCTCTTTACTTGGACAATTGGCCGAATACCTCGAAAACGGGGTTTCCCTGATGAACTTCTTTGGTCACTCCAGCGCGGATGGCTTTGATTTAACCATTGACGAGCCGGAAAACTGGAATAACCAGGACAAATACCCGATTGTGATCGGTAACGGCTGTCACTCCGGTGATATTTTCAACCGCGATAATTCCTTCGGTGAAAAACTAATCCGCACCCCGGACGAAGGCGCCATTGCTTATATCGGTTCATCCGACCAGGAGTTTGATGGTAGCTTGTATAGATATTGCGGGCAGCTTTATACCCAATTTGCATCCAAAAACTACGGCAAGCCTATCGGATATCAAATCCAGCAGACCATTGATTCCCTGCAAAACACCTACCCGGGCGATTTCCGCCTGAAGGGTACTTACGGGGCAACCAACCTCGACGGCGATCCCCTGCTGAAATTGAACTGGCACGAAAAACCGGAAATCGAAATCACGGAGCAATCGCTTTATTTTAAACCTGAAAACATCGATCTGACAGTTGACAGCATTGAGCTGAACCTGGTGATCAAAAACCTCGGACGTTCCGTAACGGATACCTTCTATGTGGAAATCCGGAGAAACTTTCCAAGCTCCGATATCGACTCCCTATACATTATCCAGTACGATCACCTCGATTACGTCGACACCTTGAAGCTGAAGCTCCCGATGCAGCCTAATATTGCGGTTGGGATCAACAATTTTGACATCAGCGTGGATATTCCGGATGTGATCGACGAGCAATATGAAGAATATACCAACAACCAACTGACGAAGACGCTCTTTATTAAAATTGACGCGATTGTACCGATTTACCCCTATGAATTTGCAGTGGTTCCGCGCAACGAAGTTACCGTTAAAGCTTCTACCATCAACCCGATCGGATTGGAGCGCACCTACCTGTTTGAGCTTGACACCACGGATACTTATGATAGTCCGCAAAAACGGGTTTTCTCAAGCACCGGCCTTGGCGGTGTAAAAGAAGTACTCCCAAATCAATGGAAAAACACCAACGGAGTAGATTTCCCATTGATCTGTGAAGACAGTATGGTGTATTTCTGGCGTTGCGCCGTTGACAGCTCCGTCCTTTTCTGGAAAGAAAGCTCCTTCCAATACATCGAAGGCAAAGAAGGTTGGGGACAGGATCATTTCTTCCAGTTTAAGAACAATGAGTTTTCAACAGCCCAATACGACCGTCCCAACCGGAAACGGGTATTTGAGCCGGTAAACAAGCTACTGGAATGTGATGTCTGGTCCGGTGAAACGAATGCCGGGTCTACCCTTTATGCCATCGATAACCAAACACAGGATTACGGGCTTTGCTGGGACAGTACAGTCATTCTTGTCGTCATTGACCCGATTACCCTGATTCCGTGGAACGCTAAATTTACAGCCGAAGATGACGGCCACGACCTGATGAACCGCAACCAATACGGAGCTTGCCGTCCGCGCCAGGAAGCCTACTTCATCTACGACATGGACAGCCTCGGGATTAACCGGCTGAATAATGCCCTTGCCAGCATTCCGCAAGGATATTACGTGCTCGTTTACTCCATGTCACACCCGAGCTTTAATGAATGGGCTTTCTACTGCCCGGACATCATGACGCGCCTGAGCAATCTGGGGGCCACGCTTTTCAATGCCGCCACGCCGCATCAGAGCT
>CBINGV010000274.1:0-4938 GCA_966250255.1 uncultured Flavobacteriales bacterium
CTTCAGGCGCCACAACGAATCTTTGAGGTAAAAAATATGGCGTTGACTTTGTTGCTTTTTAAGATTGATCCGTTCTATGTTCAGCTCACTATGATTGGCCTTTTTTGAATGGACTTCTGAGCTATCGAGGTAAACTTCTGTGATAAAGTCCTCACCTTCAAAATAATCATTCTGCCTTGTCTGTACCCGGATATCGCTACGCTGAACCCGAAAAGCCTTGTCCCAGGTGAAGTTATCAAAAAAAGAAGCGAAATCTTCCGCTTTCCCCGCTGCCGGTTTTTCTGAATTTTTGGGTAATTGCTTTTTTTGCTCCGACTGGCAGGAAACGAAAACCCCAAGTATAAACAAGCATATCAATCCCTTATTCATCACTCCACATTTATCGTTCATCATTCAACCCGCCCGCAACACATTCCCAAAATAGAGGTCTTTGTCAGTGCGCGACTTCATCCAGAGCTCGCTCACTTCGACCTTTCGTTTGGGAAACGCTTTTTTGGCCAATTGGTACAGGTGATCGGCACTTATTTTCGGGGAATAGGTATTCACAATCAAAAAACCGTCTTTGGCCAGGATTTGCTCTGCAAGACTTAACAACTCCGGTAGGCGCTCTTCCAAAATCCATTTTTCACCTTTGGCTCCCAGGCCGAAAGCCGGCGGGTCCATGATAATTCCCTTGTATTTTGTTTCGCGACGGGCAGCGCGCTGGGCAAATTTCAGGGCGTCGTCCACAATCCAGCGGATATCGTCGAGGCCGCTCAGCACCATGTTTTCTTTGGACCAGGTAACCAGCTGCTTCACCGAATCGACATGGGTCACCTCCGCCCCGGTGCTCCGCGCTACCAGCGAAGCCAGTCCCGTATAAGCAAAGAGGTTGAGAAAAGAATCGCCAGCACTCAGCTTTTCGCGGATGAATTTCCAGTTATCGTATTGCTCCGGGAAAATACCGACGTGTTTGAATTGGGTATATTCGAGCTTCACGCGTAAATCCAGCACATCGATTTCCCATTCGGGAAGACTTTGTTTGTGGAATTTCCATTTTCCTTTCTGGCCTTTGCTTTCAACAAACGAGGCATGGGCTTTTTTCTCCCAGTCGGAAAAAGGGATTTCGGATTTGAAATAAGCCTGCAATTCCGGCCGGATGGTGATGATCTTCCCGAAACGCTCGAGTTTTTTACCGCCACCGGCATCAATCAGCTCATAATCGGCCCAGTTTTCGGTATATAAACGGTTGAATACCATGGAAATTTCCAGTGAATTTATTCCGCTTCGGGTGCCAGGCGCAGCACAATGCCGTCGATCTCTTCCGTGATCGGGATCTGGCAGCCCAGGCGGGAATTGGCTTTTACAAAAAAGGCCTGGTCGAGCATGTCCAGCTCAGCATCGCTTTGTTCATCCAGCGGGGTATCCGACTCGAGGTAACACTGACAGGTGGCACACATCGCCATTCCGCCGCATTCGCCTTTAACCGGCAATTCATAAGAGCGGCACAATTCCATGATGTTCATGTTCATATCGGTCGGTGCGGTCAATTCGTGCGCTTGTCCTTCGCGGTCAATGATGGTTACGGTGATGTCTGACATAGGAAACTTTTTTGCAAAAATACAGAATAATGGAGAATTGAAAATGTAAAATTAAAAATGAAAAGCGACTTCAGGAAACAGGCACAAAAAATGGAGAACAGAAAGCATTTTCCGTTCCCCATGACTTTCCGGTACTGCTGCGCGGCTCTTAGGAAAGGGTGATCCTGAAACCAACCCTGCCAACAATGGAATAGATCTGAAGGTTATAATTGATGACGGAACTATAGCTCGATTTCAACACCCCATTTGCCGAAACATAATATTGGCCCAATTCAAAATAAACCGATGCGTTGTTAAATATGCGCTCATAAGCCACCCCGCCTTCCACGGTCATGGCTTTAAAATCGCCATTCGGGTCAACGTACTTTGTATGTATCCCGAATGAGCGGCCGTATTTTCCGTAAATATAACAGGCTCTATCTGAATTCCCGAAAAGATAAACCGTTCCTTTCAGGTAAAGCGGGCAGGACCACATATTGAGCCGGTGTTTGTCTGAGCTGGAAAATATGGGATAGGTATTCAAATGAAAGCCGCTCCCGATACCCACGGAAAAATATTGCCTGAACTGATAACATACATCCAAATCCCAGGAAACATTCCTAAAACCGAAACCCTGGAAAAAATTGAGCCCAAAGGTGCTTTCCCTGTATTCCATGTAGGGAGGAGTGAAGCTGATACCTCTTTTCAATTCTTCGTTTCCAAAGAAATAAACAGGGGAAATCAAGACGATAACTAAGAACGCCTTTTTGATGGTTTTCATGTATTTTTCAACTAAAAACTAGTACATCAATTTACCCAAAAAGCTTAAAGTAAGAGTCGTCCAGTTTATCTGGAATTCCTGGATCCCATTGCTGTTGGATAAAATCAGGATATCGGGATTGTTCGGATGGACCATGATGTCATATGCCGTGACATTTGGAATGTTCAATTTATCTTTAAGTGTTTTCGGGTCGCTCGCATCATAAATAGTCAAACCGTTATCCCCTTCTCCCACAAACAAATAATTATTTGCAAAGCACAAGCCATAAGGGCTGTCCAAGTCGATGCTTTTCAGCTCCATCGGTTTATTTACATTGGAAATATCCACCAGGTTAAGCGTATTTTCGCCCTCTCCGTTGCAGCCTTCATTTTCTGTTGAGCGCAAGGTATAGTACGCGACATCACCTCTCGGCAAAACCGGGTCACAGGATTCTGTATGCGTAACGGACGATATCTTATAAGGTGCAGAAGGATTGTTCGCGTTGTAAATGGTCATGGCGGTCATGGATCCCAGGTACAGCCTGTTGTCGGCTCCATAAATCGTTTCGGTATTCGCCCCGATTGTAATGCTGGACAACTGGTTGAAGGCAGCGCTGTTTGAAATCACATGCATTTCATTGTCCTCAATGACATATACATGATCAAATTCCACTGCGATTTTATTCAGCGTACCTTTAGAATTGCTGTTGCTTCCCGTAAAAAAGGTCGGGATCTCGGAGACCGGGATCACATTGTCCAGGAAGTCAAGATGCAGTTTGCCCGCTTTTTTGATTTCCTTCGCTTCCGGGCTGTTGATCTCGAATTTATCCGTAGCGGTGGCGTACTTAAAGCCTAATAATTGTTGACCTTTATCATTTTCAAGTGGTTGCCAGAATACATTTTCAGCCCGGTTGACCAAAACCGGATCGTAAACATTGCTGATATTTATTTTGACAAGATCATATACGCCGGCCACATATAAAAAATTATCCTTTACGTAAAAATCCCTCAGGAAGGGCAACTGGATAAAGGATAATCGTTGCGGGTTTTGCATATCGGTATTGTCGTAAATATGGATCCCTTTGTTTTCTTCACTCACGAGTACATAGTTACTCCCGATATAAAAATTTCTCGGTTCAATTAATTCCTGCTTGGGAATGAGCAAAGGGAGCGAGCGAAGGGAGTCCAGGTTGCCATAAACCGCCGTGGCCTTCTCGTATGTCATGGATATTTCTCCTTTTGTTTTTACACAGGAAACGCTCAAAAGGAGTAAAGAACTGAAGTATATTATTTTTTTCATAGTAAAAAAGTTTAAATTGATCCATAATAAAAAACCTCAATAATTATGCCGGTTTGTTATTGGATCTGCCTGGCCGTCTATTTCCAACACTTTGCTTTCAAAACAAATGATCTCAATTTACGGATTTTTTTAATTGGCCCCACTTTTTACACCCAAATAATTTTTCAACCTTGTTTGACAACTTTTCAACAATTTTAAAATGAATTACCACTTTCTCCCACTAACTTATATTTAAACTAAAATCAATAAAATCAGTCTTTTTCAATAATCAATGTAACCTTTTGTTTCTTTTAGACGTTTCAAGTTATCAACAAAGTGTAATTTGGTGGTAAAATGTGGGGATTTTCTCTTTAATTTTACCCATTATTTCCGTTATGGCAGGTTTAGTAGGCGAATTTGAAGTAAGGCTCGACGAAAAAGGGCGCTTCCTGTTTCCATCAGGTTTGAGGAAACAGCTTTCTCCTGCTGCCCAGGAAAATTTCATGCTCAACAAAGGATTTGAAGACTGTTTGACGCTCTACCCCATGAATGAATGGGAGAAGTTGAGCGCCAAATTGTCCAAAATGAACTTGTTCAAGCCCAAAAACCGGATGTTCTACCGCCTGTTTCACCAGGGAGCGAAAGCGATTTCCCTGGATTCGGCCGGAAGGGCGCTCATACCGGTGACGCACATGGAGCGTGTGGGCCTGAAAAAAGACGCGATGCTGATTGCGTACAATGACCGCATTGAAATCTGGGACAAAACCAAATACTTCAGCTTGATTGAAGCGAACATGACGGACTTCGCCGATCTGGCAGAGGAAGTAATGGGTGATTTGGGAAATGACGACGAATAACACAACATACCACATACCGGTTATGCTGCAGGATTGCCTGGATGGATTGCAAATTCACCCGGAAGGCACCTACGTTGATGTCACCTTTGGCGGTGGCGGCCATTCCAAAGCGATTTTTGAAAAACTCGGCCCGAAAGGCAGGCTCATTGCCTTTGACCAGGACCCGGATGCCCAGCGCAATACCTGGGAAGCCCCGAATTTTCATTTCGTCGCTGCCAATTTCTCCTTCCTGAAAAATTATTTGCGTGTGTTGGGCATCCAGCAGGTGGACGGAATTCTCGCCGACCTGGGGGTTTCCTCCCACCAGTTCGATGATGCCAGCCGGGGTTTTTCAATCCGCTCGAACGATACACTTGACATGCGTATGAACCAGCAGGGCGAACTGTCGGCCAAAGAGGTCGTAAACAATTACACCGAAGAGGAACTCATCCGGATCCTGCGTAAATACGGTGAGGTCGATTACCCGGGCAAAATCGCCGGAACG
>CBINGV010000275.1:0-4909 GCA_966250255.1 uncultured Flavobacteriales bacterium
TGTTTATTTTGCAGGAGCAGTGCTTCGGATACAAATTTGAAGCTGCGGCTCTCGTGTTTCAGGTTGCTTTTTTGCTCCTGGATCAATTCCAGGCTCGAAGCCCGCAACTCACGCGCCAACTCCTGTACCGTCACATCGAAATCCCGGAAAACACGCAGGAGCAGATCGGCCAGGTCGGAAGGCGTAATGGCATTGCGGTAGGCCACCATTTCCGAAACGGTGACATTCGTCGAGTGACCGATGCCCGTCAGGACCGGCAGCGGAAAGCTGGCAATCGCTTTAGAAAGCTCGTAATTATTGTAACACGACAGCCCGATTTCGCCGCCGCCGCCGCGTACGATCAAAACCACGTCGAAGTGTTCCCGAAGCCTTTCAATTTCGCGAAGCTGGCCGATGATCGAAGGAATAGCCGCATCACCGTTGAGCTGCGCCGGAAAGAGTTTGTAGACAAATTTATAGCCCGGCTGGTTGTGGCTGATCAGCGTGCGGAAATCCTGGAAACCCTTGCTCGATTCCATGGAAATGATCGCCAGGCGTTTCGGAAGCAAAGGAAATTCCAATAACTGGTTGTTGTTGAGAATGCCTTCGGCCTTGAGTTTTTTCAGGGTTTCTTCGCGCTCTTTCTGCAATTCCCCCAGCGACCAGGTCGGGTCAATATCGATAATCTCCAGGCTCAAGCCGTACACCGGGTGAAAGCTAATCCGCACCTGCATCAGGAGGTTCATTCCGTCACGCAGCGGTTCTTTCACCACTTCCGCAAAATTCTTTGAAATCCGCTGAAAGGCCGCATTCCAGATCGTGCCGCGCATTTCCGTCAGCACCTTCCCGTCTTCCTTGTGCACCAGTTCAGGAAAACAATGTCCTTTGGCCGTATAATTCAGTTTGAACATCTCCGCCTGCACCCAATAGCTCTGCTGGTAACGCTCGCTGATGACGCGCTGGATCGACTGGGCGACCTGTTTGAGGGTAAAGACTTGTTTCTCGGACATAGAGCAAAAATAAGGATTTTATTGGGTCGCAAAAAATAGTGTTTTTTATAAAGTCCCGTTTCCCCCTTTGGAGGGGACCAAGGGGGAGGACTCATGTCTAAACGAAAAATAACATGAATCACCCTACTCAATCCTCCTGGCACTAACGGTTAGCTTCGCTGCTGTCTTCGACGGTAGTCTTCAAAAGCTAAGCTTTTTCTTCTCCAGGGAGGAAACAGCCTTCCAATCTAATTTCAGTAAACCTCCCCGTCGTATGCCGTATTTTCAGCCAATATTTGCCAAAATCGGAGCGGAAAACGTAAATTGGTCCGGAGAAAGGTGTTTCCGGCACGGTTTTTCCTTGTTAAACACAAAATAATTTAGGCATTATGAAAAAAAATCTGAATATCCTTGTTGCTGCCTTAGTCTTGAGCTGTGCTCCTGCTTTCGGGCAATTACCAAACATTAAAAAAGCCGCCGGCAATGTGATTGGCCCGAAAGGCAGCGCCCTGAGTGAAGAAGAAGTGGGCCGGGGCCTCAAAGAAGCCCTCAACCAGGGAATTGAAAAAGGAGTTGACCGCCTTTCGAAGCCGGATGGTTATTTCAAAGACATGCAAATCAAGCTCCTGATGCCGGACGATGCCAAAAACATCGAAGACAAGCTTCGCCAGCTCGGGCAGGGCAAATTGGTCGACGACGCCATCGAATCCATGAACCGCGCTGCAGAAGACGCTGCCAACGGGGCAAAAGACTTGTTCGTCGAAGCCATCAAAAACCTCACGCTCAAAGATGCTATGAACATTTTGAAAGGAGCCGATGATGCCGCCACACAATACCTCAAAAGCAATACCCGGGCACAACTGTATGAAAAATTCAAACCGGTCATCAAAGCTTCACTGGATAAAGTCGGCGCTACGAAGCACTGGACAACCATTGTTACCACTTACAATGGCATCCCGCTGGTGAAGAAAGTGAACCCCGACCTCGTGGATTACGCCACCAACAAAGCCATTGACGGGTTGTTTATCCAGGTCGCTAAAGAAGAGCTCGAAATCCGTAAAAACCCGGGTGCCCGCGCTACGGACTTGCTGAAGAAAGTATTTGCTTAATTTTTCGGGACGCAAAGTTTCGCTAAGAATACGCAGAGAACGCTAAGTTTATATGGTTCAAAACCCACTTCATTTCTTTTGCGGTATTTGCGTCAAACCTTGCGCCTTTTGCGTTCCCCAAAACAATCCGGGCATAAACTTTGCAGTTTGGGCTTAAAAGTTTAATTTTGCAAAAAAACCGACATGAAGCATTTCATTTTTGTCCTTACTACACTGCTCACCTTTGGTGCTTTCGCACAAAAAGGAGATGTTGAAATCGTAAAAGACCCGCGTATTGACGCCCTGATCAGGCAAGAAGGCGCCATTATTTCCCCGGCAACCGCTCCGCAAATGGCCGGTTACCGCATTCAGCTTTTCTTCGATTCCGAAAAAAGCAGTGTGGACGAGGCTCGCTCGAAGTTTATCAACCTTTTTCCGAAGGTGGATACCTATGTTACTTACAATGCCCCGAATTATTTCCTGAAAGTGGGAGATTTCCGCACACAAACCGATGCCGAAAAAGTAAAATCAGCTGTGGACAGCCAATTCCCGACAAGCTTCATTGTAAAAGAACGTATCAATTTACCGCGTATCGACCAATAATGAAATTCGGCGCCATCGATATCGGTACGAATGCCGCCCGTTTACTCGTCGGCGAAGTCACAACGGAAGGCAATCATTCCTTTGTCAAAAAAATCTCCTATACCCGTATTCCGCTCCGTTTGGGGGAAGACGTGTTTGATAAGGGGAAAATTACCCCGAAAAAGCTCGATAACTTCATCAAAACCATCGAGGCGTTTAAACTGATTTCCGAAATTTTTAAGGTAAAAAAACTGCGCGCCTGCGCCACTTCGGCCATGCGCGAAGCTTCTAACCGCGAAGAAGTTATCGAAGCCATCCGCGAAAAAACCGGCGTGGAAATCGAAGTCATTTCAGGTGATGAAGAAGCCCGCCTGATTTTCGGGACCTTCTTCCTGCTCGATTTTGATAAAACCAACCCTTTTTTGGTCATCGATGTGGGCGGGGGAAGTACTGAGATCAGCGTTTTTGAACAGGGAGAACGCGTGGCGGCCAAATCGTTTGAATTGGGGACACTCCGCCTCCTGAAAGAAAAAACAAACAAGGAAATCTGGCACGAGCTGGGCGACTGGATTAGCCAAAATGTGGATTTACAAACGCCCCACCTGGTTTACGCTACCGGGGGTAACATCAATAAGGTACATAAAATGCTGGGCGCCCAACAAAACGAAAGCATTACGCTTCGCCACATGAACCAGCTGCACGATGAGCTGAACGGCCTCAGCATCGAACAACGCATCGACCAGTTCCAACTGAAACCCGACCGCGCAGACGTAATTATCCCCGCCATCGAAATTTATGCCTTTGTCCTGAAAAAAATTGCCACGAAGGAATTTTTTGTGCCGAAAATCGGGCTTTCTGACGGGATGATCTACGACATGCACCTCAAGCACGAGGCCAAGCGCCGCAAACCGCCTATTTTTGTTTAGCGGAAATGCAGAGGGTTTCTGCTTCATGTCACCCCTCTTAATTAATCTCCCCTGCGCCATCGCTAAAGCTTTTGCGGCATGCGATCAAGGGGAGAAATTTATCTTCCCTCCTTGAGGAGGGGTCGGGGGAGGTGACTACGAATTCTATTTCACCTCATTCCACACCGTTTCCAGCGTTTCCCGGAAAGCCTGGGGATCCTGCGCTCCCGAAACAGCATATTTGCGATTAAATACAAAAAAGGGAACACCCTGGATCCGGAGCTGCTGCGCTTCCACAATGTCTTGGCGCACATCGGCCTCAAAAGCGTTTCCGGATAAAGCTTGCAGCATTTCTTGCCGGTCAAGGCCGATAGAAGCAGCCAAATCTGCCAAAACGGCATGATCCGCGATATTTTTTCCATCGGTGAAATAGGCTTTGAAAAGCAAACTTTCAAAATCATTTCCCTGCCCTTTGCTTTTGGCAAAATGGGCCGCCCGGTGGGCTTCAAAAGTCGGGGCAATGACAGCTTTATCAAAATTGTATTCCAAGCCGACTTCAGCGGCGCGTTCCGTCACATTCCGGTGGGTAGCAACAGACCATTCGCGGTCGCGGCCGTAACGTTCCGCCAGGTAATCGTAAACGTCTTTGCCGGGCTGGGAAACCGTATTCGGGTCCAATTGAAAACTTTTCCATTCAATTTCGACCTCATCGTTGTGCGCAAATTGATCGAGCGCCACTTCGAATTTGCGTTTTCCCATGTAACAGAAGGGGCAAACAACATCCGACCAGATTTCTACATGAATTTTTTTCATTCGGCACAGGTCGCTTTGCGTTTCAACATTTCTTCGCCGCTCATGTTTTGAAAATCGGCGCATTTTTTCGCTTTTTCATCCCGCAAACGCTTCATTTTTTCCTGGTCGGCGGCAGTCGGCTCTTTTTCGAACAGCTCAGCAGAAAATTTATTCAGCTTATCGCCGGACTCGAGGCAGTCGCACATTTTCGGGTCGCGTGAGGAGCAGGAAAATAAGAGAATGGAAAATTGAAAACTGAGAATGAAGAATGGGAATTTTAGAAATTGTTCCATACCGGGTATTTTTGTAAAAGCAAAAATACGGTTTTTCTCCCGTTTGATTACCGAAGGGCCTGTTCCATTTGCTGAAGCTGCTCTGCATAAGCTTCGTGAGCATACAAGGTAATCGAAAAACCGCTCGCTTTGATCACAAGTTGTAAGGTATCGCCTTGTTTGTTGAGCTTAAATTGGCTGATTTGTCCTTTTTCCAGGAAACGGGAATGTTTTTCCTGCGCCATGCTTTCCAGTTGTCCTGAAGCCAGACGTTGTTCATTCGCAACAATTTCGGCCTCCAT
>CBINGV010000276.1:0-4900 GCA_966250255.1 uncultured Flavobacteriales bacterium
GCCTGCCGTCCAAGGAAGGACTGACCATCAAGGCCGAAATTTCGATCCTGTACCGGATCAACCCCAAAATGGCCCGCGATATCATTGAAAACATCGGGACCGAATACGACAAAATTGTGATCGCCGTGTTCCGTTCCGCTTCCGCCGATGCTTCCGCCAAGTTTTTTGCCAAGGACATGCACAGCGGGGAACGCGATCGCATTGAAAAGGAAATTGCACAGAAAATGAACACCCTGCTCAACGAAAAAGGCTTTGACATCGAATCCGTGCTGCTCAAATCGATCACCCTCCCGGAAGGCCTGGCCAGTGCCATCGAAGCCAAGCTTGAAGCCGAACAAAAAGCCCAGCAAATGGAATTTGTGCTCCAGGCCGAACACAAGGAAGCCGAACGCAAAAAAATCGAAGCGCAGGGAGTACGCGATGCACAGAAGATTTTGGCGGAAGGATTGAGCGACCAGATCCTGCAATTGCGCCAGATCGAAATGATGAATTCCCTGATGAAGAGCCAGAATGCCAAAATCATCATTACCGACGGCAAAACACCGGTGATGATGACCGGCAATAATTGATCCGGCACAACATTTAAGGCTAAAGGGAGTTTTGACGCTCCCTTTCTTTTTTTCACCGCAGGCCGTATCTTTGCAAAACCGTGGAGCAAAGCAAGATTGAAAACAGTACCTGCCTGGCGGAGTTTCAAACTTCCGTCGCAGGGATTGCCTTGCCCGAACGTTTCACCTTCCCTTTTTATTATGAGCCACATCCTTTATGCATACAAGCTGCGAGCGAATTGCGTTCCCGGCTGGAACTACTGAACATTGAAAAACAACCGGGCAAAATGTTCGGGGTGCTCGTGGTTCAGGATACTTCCGGGAAACTGGGCTATTTATCCGCCTTTTCCGGAAAACTGGAAGGAAAAAACGATCACCCGGGCTTCGTACCCCCGGTATTCGACATGCTCGCTGAAAACAGTTTTTTCCTGCGCGGCGAACAGGAGCTCAATCAGCTTAACCGTTCGCTCGAAGCCCTGGAAAATGATCCCGGCTTCCTTGCTTTGAAACGCAAACTTGCCGATTCCCGGACACAGGCCAAAAATGAATTGGAATTGGCTCGCCGGGAAATTAAAGCCGGCAAAAAAGAGCGCGACCGGCAAAGAAAAGAAGCATTGGACACCTTTTCTTCAGAGGCTTACGGAAAATTACTCGAACAGCTGCGCCAGGAAAGCCTGAAAGCCAATTATGACAACAAAGTCCTTAGCCGACATTGGCAGGAAAAACTCAGCGAAATTGAACAAGAACTCGCTGTATTCGAAGTGCAGGTGCAGGAAATCAAAGAGACCCGTAAGTTTAAGTCAGCCGATTTGCAGCAGCAATTGTTTGACAGCTACCATTTCCTGAACCGGGAAGGCGAATCCAAAAGCTTATGCGACTTGTTTAAACACATGGCTGAAGGAAAACCGCCTTCGGGAGCCGGCGAATGCGCTGCCCCGAAATTATTGCAATATGCTTTTTCAAACGGGTTGAAGCCTCTTGCCCTGGCTGAATTCTGGTGGGGCGATTCCCCGAAATCCGAGATCCGGAAACACGGGCAGTTTTACCCGGCCTGTCGTGGCAAATGCGAGCCGATTCTCGCCCACATGCTGGCCGGTACGCCGTGCGACCCCAACCCCATGCTCATCAACCCGGCTGAGAATAAAGAACTGGAAATTATTTTCGAAGACGAAAGCCTGGCCGTGGTGAACAAACCCTCCGGTTTTTTGTTCGTTCCCGGGAAAAGCATTGCCGATTCGGTTTACAGCCGGATGCTGGCCCGCTATCCCGAAGCGGATGGCCCCCTGATCGTTCACCGCCTCGACATGTGCACTTCCGGCCTGCTGCTGATTGCCAAAAACAAAGAGGTCCACAAAGCCCTGCAGCAGCAATTTATCAAACACAGCATTCAAAAACGCTACGTCGCCCTGCTTGGCGGGACAATTGAAGGCGAAGAAGGACAAATCGACCTTCCCCTGCGCGTAGACCTCGACGACCGTCCGCGCCAGCTCGTTTGCTACGAATACGGCAAGCCCGCCCGTACCGGCTGGAAAGTCATCGAACGGAAAGACGGGCAAACCCGCGTTTATTTTTTCCCTTTTACCGGGCGCACCCACCAGCTGCGGGTCCATGCCGCCCATCCTTCCGGTTTAAATGCCCCGATCCTGGGGGACGACCTCTACGGCAATAAAGACGGAAGGCTCTGCCTGCATGCGGAATGGATCCGTTTCCGGCACCCCGTGAGCAAGGAATGGATGGAGCTGGAAGCAGCCCCGGCCTTTTGACAAATTTATTTTAAAAAGCTAGGCATTCAAAATAAAATGTGTATCTTTGCACCGTCTTTCCAAAAAGTTTGGAGACTACATAATAAACATTTAAGTAATTTTAGCATGTATTTAGCACCTGAAAAAAAACAAGAGATTTTTGCAAAATATGCGGGATCTGAAAAAAACACGGGTTCAACAGAAGGACAAATCGCTTTGTTCTCTTACAGAATCTCCCATTTAACTGAGCACCTGAAGAAAAACCGTCACGATTACGCGACGCAAAGATCTTTGCAGTTATTGGTTGGTAAAAGAAGAAGTCTTTTGGATTATTTGAAAAAGAAAGAAATTTCAAGATACCGTGCTATTGTGAAGGAATTGGGCTTACGCCGTTAATTCACGCAGCAAAAAATTTTTGGAGGGGGCAATTGGAAATTATTTCGATTGCCTTTTCCATTTAAAGAAGTAAACAATTAATATGAATATAGGAATCAAAAGGTCCATCACTACCGGAGGAAAAGAAATCTCCATCGAAACAGGAAAGTTGGCAAAACAAGCTGACGGCTCCGTAGTGTTACAAATGGGCAACACCGTGCTCCTCGCAACTGTAGTTGCAGCGCCGGAAGCAAAAGATGGAGTAGACTTTTTACCGTTAACGGTAGACTATAAAGAAAAATTCGCTGCTGCGGGACGTATCCCGGGCGGTTTTTTCAGAAGGGAAGCACGCCCTTCCGAGAGTGAAATCCTGATCATGCGTTTGGTTGACCGCGCTTTGCGCCCGCTCTTCCCGGATGATTACCACGCTGAAGTTCAGTTGATGATCCAGTTACTCGCTTACGACGGTGAGAACCAGCCGGATGCCCTTTGCGGCTTGGCTGCTTCCGCTGCTTTGGCAGTTTCCGACATCCCGTTCAACGGGCCGATGTCTGAAGTGCGCGTAGGACGGGTGAACGGTGAATACATCATCAACCCGAGCTTGTCTCAAATGAAAGCGTCCGACATCGACATCATGATCGCAGGTACTGCAAAAGACATCGTGATGCTCGAGGGTGAAATGCAGGAGATTTCCGAGCTTGAAATGGTAGAAGTGATCAAATTGGCTCACGAATCCATCAAAGCCCAGTGCCAGTTCCAGTTGGATTTGGCGGCTGAAATCCCGACAGCTAACCCGAAAAGAGAATACTCCCACGAAACGCACAACCAAGACGTAAAACCAAAAGTATATGCCGAGTGCATGGAAAAATGCAAAGACGTTGCCCGCATGGGATTGGCCAACAAAGCCAAGCGTTCCGAGTTATTTGATGCCATCAAAACAGAATTCAAAGCACAATACAGCGAAGAAGAATTGGCTGAAATCAGCGGATTCATTTCAACTTACTTCTCCGAAGTGAAGAAGAAAGCCGTTCGTTATGTGATGCTCCACGAAGGCAAACGCCTCGATGGCCGTAAGTTCGACGAAATCCGTCCGATCTGGGCAGAGGTTAACTACCTGCCGATGGTTCACGGTTCAGCCGTATTTACACGCGGTGAAACGCAATCCCTGACGACCCTTACCCTCGGTGGTAAAATGGACGAGCAGATGATTGACGGGGCAACCTTCCAGGGAACTGAGAAATTCATGCTCCACTACAACTTCCCGCCGTTCTCCACAGGTGAGGCCAAGCCAATCCGCGGGACTTCCCGTCGTGAGGTAGGTCACGGTAACCTCGCGTTACGCGCTATCAAGCCGGTTTTACCGGAAGACAACGCCTACACGATCCGTCTCGTTTCCGAAATCCTCGAATCCAACGGTTCCTCTTCCATGGCTACGGTTTGCGCCAGTACACTCGCCCTGATGGACGGTGGTGTGCAGATCAAAGCACCGGTTTCCGGTATCGCGATGGGATTGGTTGCTGACGACGGTAAATTTGCCGTATTGTCCGACATCCTCGGTGACGAAGACCACCTCGGTGACATGGACTTCAAAGTAACCGGTACTGCCCAGGGGATTACCGCTTGCCAGATGGACATCAAAGTAGACGGTCTGCCATACGAAGTACTGATCCAGGCTTTGGAGCAGGCAAAAGCAGGACGTTTGCACATCCTCAACAAAATCATCGAAACAATCGCAGTTCCGAACCCGGATTTCAAACCGCAGACTCCACGTATCGAAGCGTTCAACGTACCGAACGATATGATTGGTGCCATCATCGGGCCTGGAGGAAAAATTATCCAGGGCTTGCAGAAAGAAACCAACACGACGATCAGCATCGAAGAGTTGGAGAACGGGGAAGGACGCGTACAGATCATGTCCAACAACGGTGACGAAATGCGTGAAGCTGTACGTCGTATCCGCCAGATCGCTTTCCCTCCGCAAGTGGAAGAAGGCGCTGAGTACGAAGGAAAAATCAAATCACTCCAGGCTTACGGCTGCTTCGTGGAAATTCTCCCGGGCACCGACGGACTGATCCACATTTCCGAGTTCAACTGGGACAAGGTTGCCAAAATGGAAGACGTTTGCAAAGAAGGCGACATCGTTCGTTTCAAGGTAGTGGGCAAAGACCCGAAAACCAAAAAATGGAAATTGTCACGCAAAGTGTTGCTTCCAAGACCGGAAAGAAAAGAAAACGA
>CBINGV010000277.1:0-4892 GCA_966250255.1 uncultured Flavobacteriales bacterium
AACGCGGTGGCCCGGGTTAAGCAGTACCACTTCATTGTTTTCATCATACACTCCCCGGATCATCATCAGGTTTCCATCAGCGCTCTGGTAATCCACCGAGTTGCTGTGACCGATATTTACAGGCCAGCCGAGCAATTTGGCCTCACTGACCACACTATCGTTTTGCAGGTCGCACACCCAGGTGTACTGGTCAAAATTCACCGTTGGGTTTTGGGGATGCATGTCCCTCAAAAAATAAATCTTACTCCCATCCGGGGTAATGTAAGCTGCAAAATCAGCGGTTGGAGAATTGATCAGCGGCCCAAGATTTTCGAATTGCTGCTGGGAAAAGAGTGTGTTTGCTGTAATTAAAAACAGGATAGCGGTATAAATCAGCTTATTCATAGTCATTTTGTTACTTCAAGGTCAAAAGTAGGACTAAATTTCCGGTCGTGCATTACGCACTATGTCGTATTTCTAAGCGGAATGCCAGGTACGCAGATTCGTTTTTTTCAATGCTTTGGAGGAAATTCAAAACAACTCC
This sequence comes from uncultured Flavobacteriales bacterium, assembly GCA_966250255.1. Taxonomy (GTDB): domain Bacteria; phylum Bacteroidota; class Bacteroidia; order Flavobacteriales_D; family Crocinitomicaceae; genus M2408. Next base: position 524 of record CBINGV010000277.1, read on the forward strand.
AGCTGCGCTTCCTGAGCTGGGTTTTCGAGGGCCAGGAGCTTTTTCTTGGCAGGAAGTCCCCCGGCATAACCGATCAGCTCGCCCGAGGAACCGATGATCCGGTGGCAGGGAACCACGATCGACAAGGCGTTGGCCCCATTGGCTGCAGCAACGGCCCGAATTGCTTTTTCGTTTTTCAAATCGCGTGACAAAGCCAGGTAAGAGCTCGTTTTTCCGTAAGGGATTTGTAGCAATGTTTCCCAAACCTGCTTCTGAAAATCCGTCCCGACCAGTAGCAGCGGAACATCAAATTCCCTGCGCTCACCGGAAAAATAGGCTTCAAACTGTTTTTTGGCCTCGCGGATCAGATCGGTTTCTTCTTCTTTGAACTCCGCGTTCAGCCCGCTTTTGATCCGCTGATCCACCTGTTCACGCATTTTCCGGTAACGCCAGTCACACAGGCAGAGCTTGCCCTCAAAATCCCCGAGAATCAGCTCCCCGTAGGGCGTTGCCCAGTATGCAATATGGATGATGTTCATTTTATGCCAGGCTGTATTCGACATCGAAACGTTCGAGTTTTTTGATAAAGTCGGTATTGACATCCACCCGGATATTTTTCGAAGGCATGCTGACCTCAATTCCGTCCAGGGGATCGAATACCGTAAATTTCACCTGGCATTTGCCCGAATTTTCGAGGAAAAGGTTGTGCAGGTCGGAAATAAAGATCTGGTTGATGTTTTTAGTGGAAACCTTCAGGTTCAACACGTTGGCGCGTTTTTCCTTCAGGTCGTGGAGCAATTCCATCTGGTGGATCACAAACTCGGTTTCTTTCCGGAAACCGTTCGTATCAAATTTTCCTTTGATGCATACGAAATTCGGTGAAATGAAGAAATGCTTGAATTTGAGGTAACTTTCCTGGAACAGAAAAAGCTTGTAGGAATCCGTATAATCCTCGATGGTGATCGTTCCGAAAGGCTGATTTTTCTTGGTCATCCGGTGTTCGAACTCGGTGATGATCCCTGCAATCAGGACTTCTTTCCCCTTATGGCTTTCCGGGTCGGTGAGCATGGAAACGCTTCCGTTGCAGAAGGATTCGATTTCGAGGCGGAAATCGTCGAGCGGGTGGCCGGAAATGAAGATGCCCACCACTTCTTTCTCGCGGTTGAGCTTATACATGGAAGACCATTCTTCGGCATTCGGCACTTCAGGCTCGAGCACGGCGGTCCCGGTTGCTTCACCGAAAAGTGATACCTGGGCCGAGTTTTCACTGTCCTGGTATGCCGCACCGAATTTCATCGCGTTTTCGAGGAAAATACGGCCGGAAGAATCTTCTTTGAAATATTGCGCGCGGTGAACACCTTTAAAGGAATCAAACCCGCCCGCCAGGGCAAGACTTTCAAAGGCTTTTTTGTTGCACACCCGCAGGTTGATCCGTTTTGCGAGGTCAAAAATCGACGTGAAAGGCCCGTTTTCGGCCCGCTCGGTCATGATGGCTTCCACCGGTGCACTGCCCAGTCCTTTGATGGCGCCCAAACCGAAGCGGATCGCGCCTTCTTTGTTTACCGTAAATAAATACTGGGATTCGTTGATATCCGGCCCGAGCACCGGAACGCCCATGCGTTTGCATTCTTCCATGAAAAAGGAAACCTGCTTGATGTCGTTCATGTTGTTGCTCAGTACCGAAGCCATGTATTCGGCCGGGTAATTGGCCTTCAGGTAGGCCGTCTGGTAAGCGATCCAGGCGTAACAGGTGGAATGCGATTTGTTGAAGGCATAGGAGGCAAAGGCCTCCCAGTCTTTCCAGATTTTTTCCAGCTTATTGGCATCGTGGCCTTTTTTGTTCCCGTTTTCGATGAACAAAGGCTTCATTTTGTCGAGTACGGCCTTTTGCTTTTTACCCATTGCCTTCCGCAGGGTATCGGCCTCACCTTTGGTAAAACCGGCCAGTTTCTGGGACAAAAGCATTACCTGCTCCTGGTAAACGGTAATCCCGTAAGTTTCTTTCAGGTATTCTTCACAATCATCCAGGTCATACACAATCGGCTCGTCGCCGTGTTTCCGCTTGATGAAAGAAGGAATGTATTCGAGCGGTCCCGGTCGGTACAAGGCGTTCATGGCAATCAAATCCGCAAAAACCGTCGGCTTGAGCTCGCGCATGTATTTCTGCATCCCGGGGGATTCGTATTGGAAAATGCCGACCGTTTCACCGCGCTGGAACAATTCATAAGTCGGAACGTCGTCGATCGGGAAATGATCGGGATCGAGCTCGATTCCCTTAGTTTCTTTGATGTTTTTGACCGCATATTTGATCAGGGTGAGCGTTTTCAGTCCGAGGAAATCCATTTTCAGCAAACCGGCTTCTTCCGCAACCGAGTTATCGAACTGTGTACACCACATGTCGGAGTCCTTAGCTGTGGCTACCGGAACGAATTTCGTAATGTCGTCCGGCGTGATGATCACCCCGCAGGCATGAATCCCGGTGTTGCGCACCGAGCCTTCGATTTTTTGCGCCTGCTGGATCACCTGGGCCGGCAAATCGCTTCCCTGGGCGATGGATTTCAGCTCTTTTACCTGCTGGAAATCTTCGGCGCGGTTTTTCAGCTTATCGATCAGGGCGGCATCATCCAGCGTAAACATTTTGTTGAGCGAGATATCCGGCACGAGCTTCGCAATGCGGTCGGCCTCAAACAAAGGTAAATCCAGCGCGCGCGCCGTATCGCGGATAGATGACTTGGCGGCCATTGTACCGTAGGTGATGATCTGCGCCACCTGGTTGGAACCGTATTTATTGATTACCCAGTCGATTACGCGGCCGCGTCCTTCATCGTCGAAGTCGATATCGATATCGGGCATGGAAACACGGTCCGGGTTGAGGAAACGCTCAAAGAGCAGGTCGTAGGCAATCGGGTCGACGTTGGTAATCTGGATGCAATAAGCAACGGCCGATCCGGCCGCCGAACCACGTCCCGGCCCTACCGAAACGCCCATGTCGCGGGCCGCCTGGCAAAAATCCTGTACAATGAGGAAGTAGCCCGGGTAACCGGTCCGCTCGATCGTTGCCAGCTCAAAATCGAGCCGTTCACGGATCTCGTCGGTAATCTCCGGGTAGCGTTTTTTAGCGCCCTCATAGGTGAGATGACGCAAGTAATTGTTTTCCCCGCGTTTGCCGCCATCGATCTCATCCTGCGCATCGCGGAATTCTTCCGGGATGTCGAAAGCCGGGAGCAAAACTTCACGCGCCAGGCTGTAAGGCTCAATTTTCGCCAGGATTTCGGCAATGCTTTCGATCGCCTGGGGCATATCGGCAAAGAGGCCTTTCATTTCCTCCGCCGATTTGTAATAATATTCTTCGTTATCCAAACCGTAACGGAAGCCCCGCCCGCGGCCTTTCGGCGTGGAAATCAGCTCACCGTCTTTTACACACAACAAAATATCGTGGGATTTGGCGTCTTCTTTATTCAGGTAAAAGGTATTGTTGGTAGCCACCAGTTTCACGCCGTGTTTCGCCGAAAAGCGAAGCAGGGTTTCATTCACCCGGTTTTCATTTTCCTGCCCGTGGCGGATCACTTCGAGATACAGATCATCGCCAAAGGTTTCTTTCCACCACAGTAAAGCGCTTTCGGCCTGGTTTTCCCCAACGTTGAGGATCAGGGAGGGAATTTCGCCGTAGATGCCGCCGGAAAGCACAATAATGTCTTCCTTGTACTGCTCGATCAGTTTTTTGTCGATCCGCGGCACGTAATACATCCCCTTCGTAAAGGCAATGGACGAGAGCTTGATCAGGTTCTGGTAGCCGTTTTTATTTTTGGCGATCAGCACCACCTGGTAACCGTTGTCCTTGTTCGTTTTGTCTTCGTGGTTCTGGCAAACGTTGAATTCGCAGCCAATGATCGGCAGGATTTCCTGTTTATCGTAAGGCTCGCCGGCTTCTTCCGCCGCTGCCCGCTCTTCTTTCACTTTTTTGTTGTGATAGCTCACCGCCTTTTCAAAATGGAAGGCTGCCATCATGTTCCCGGTATCGGTCAGCGCCACAGCCGGAAGCTTTAGCTCGGCCGTTTTTTTCACCAGCGCATCAATGCTCGTCGTCGATTGCAGGATAGAAAACTGGCTGTGATTGTGTAAATGGGCAAAGGCCAGTGCATCCAGGTCGATGGAAGAAACATCCACCCCGCTTTGGGCGGCATATTCCTGCTGTGTTTTTTGCTTGAGCTTCGCACTCTCTTCCTTCAGGTTGAGGTGCTTGAGACCGATCAGCGCGATCGGGTTGGGATTGATTTCCTTAAACTTGTGAAAAAAGGCCAGTTCCTGCTTCAGCTCTTCTTTGGTGAAAACTTCCGTCCGGATCAGCTCCAGAAAACAGCGGGTTGTGGCTTCCACGTCGGCCGTTGCA
>CBINGV010000278.1:0-4864 GCA_966250255.1 uncultured Flavobacteriales bacterium
AGACAACACGACACTCCCCTCCGCACGCCGCATTGTGGACAGTATCCGGGCGAACAGCAATTGCACGCAGCTTGTGCTTTACATGACCTGGGCCTACAAAAACGGCAACCCGAAATGGGCACCGATTTCGAGTTACGACTCCATGCAATACCGGATCCGGAACCAATACCTGCGTTTTGCCGATCTGCTCAATGCCCGCGTTTCTCCCGTGGGTGAGGTCTGGAAAAATGTACGCGGAAATTATGCCGGCATCAACCTGTATGACCCCGACAACCAGCACCCGAGCCCTGAAGGATCTTATCTTTCAGCCTGTACACACTTTACAACTATTTTCGGGGAAAGTCCCTTCCAGAACAACGCTCCGATCCTGATCGACGAGGCCACCCGCCAGGTCATAGAGCTCAATGCAGCCCAAATTGTGCTGAACAACCTCAACCTCTGGCGCAATATCCCGAAAAAACCGGCCCCGGAACCCGGCTACGACATCCTGCAGTTCAACGATACCGTGCAGGTGGTCAACCGCGCTAAAAACGCGAATTGGGTGGAATGGGATTTTGGCGACGGGCACATTTCTTCAGACGATAGTCCGAACCATTGTTACCTGCTTAAAGGCAAGTTCACGATCACCCAAAAAGTGACGAACACCTGTAAAACAGTACTTTATTCGCGGGAAGTTTTTATTAAATGATGAATAAAATACGCTTTTATTCTGAGATCAGGACTTTTGAGCTACCGAGAATAGCTTGATTTTCACTTCGGAATAATACAAAATACACCCCTGCCGGAAGGGCGCTCACATCCAGGCTTAGCTGCTGTTTTCCGCATTCTTCTTCGATCATCATTTGCCCCAGCGCGGAAAGCAGCTGTACTTTTTTCACTGCTTTGCTTCCCCACGCAATATTCAGCTGCTGAGTTGTTGGGTTCGGATACAGGCGGAATTGCAATTTTTCTTCCGGTGTTTTTTCGCTGACGGCCAATGTCCCGTTGATGTTATGTTCCAGGTGATACAAGCCTCCGAGATCGCCCCCCACAAACAAGTCGAGGTTCCCATCGTGATCAATATCGTTCACGAAGCAGGAGCTCAGGTAATCCGTACTGATGCCGAGATAGGCATCCGAAATGAGGTGAAAAGCGGAATCAATTTCCAGGTGATCTTCAATCCCGTCGTAGAAACGCAATTTCCCGTCGGCGCTGCCCAATAAAAGACGGATCGTGTCGTTGTACCTAAAAAAGTGCGGGGCCGGGTAGCCATCGGGCGTCAGCGTCGCCACATCAATTCCGCCAAGCAGGGAGTTTTTTAATTCGAAAGAAGGTGCCGTTGCCGTCCCGATATTCTGGTAATACACCAGCTCCCCGGTTTTTTTGCCTAAAATCAAATCCAGCAGGTTATCGCCGTTGAGGTCGAACAATTGGGGGAAACAATAATTCTGCACGGTGATCACATTACCCAGGTTGTCGGTATAATCGGCAACAGGTGCTGCAAAAGCCATTGCTGCGCCGGGACCCGCGGTGTTTTCACGGAAAATCAGTGTCCCGTCATCCAATCCGAGGAATAAATCCTGGTCACCGTCGGCATCCACATCCCCAAAAGCCGGTACAATCCGCAAGCCCAAAGCAGCGGTTGATAACGAGAGGTAATCCGCCTCTATAAAATTGAAGAAAGGCTCACCAGCCGTTCCGGTATTACGGTAATGATACAGCACACTCTCTTTGGAAAGCTGCTCTTTGTAGCGAAAAAAATCGGCTACCAGCAAATCTTCCAGCCCGTCCCCGTTCTGATCAGCGAAAACCGGGATGGAACCTGTCCCCACCTCGATCATGTCTTCCTGGAAATAACTCTTGGAGCGGAACGAAAAATTCGGAATAGTATTGGAGCCTGTATTTTTGTAAAAACTGATGCTTTTTTCGTTTTGTGAAATCCCCTTGGCATTCGGACAAACAAGCAGATCATTCACACCGTCAAAATCCACATCGACGTAAAAAGATGCCGGGAAAATCGAAATGTTCACCGGGGTGGTGTTGGAAGGAAAGTTTTCTTCGATGGCCGTCATCGCTGAATTTGTATTCGGCTCCGTTCCCCCGTTAGTCAATAAAATCAGGTTTCCAAGGTTTACATCCCCGACAAGGAGGTCCATCACACCGGAATGATCGTAATCCAGCGCCAGGATCGTGGAGCCTGCGTGACGCGTCAAACTGTACAAGGCTGTATCTTCTTTGGCCGGGCCATTGTAAGGCTGCAACTGCTGATTCGGCACATTGCCCGTTCCCCCGCAGGGACCAAGCGCTGAATTGAGGACCACTTCGCTGGTAATAGCATCTTCGGTAAATTTGCCCCAGCAGCGGTTTTTCAGCACAAACACCAGGGAGTCGGAATGCCCGTAAAGCTCCCGGCTTTGGTTTTGGTGATATTCCATGTGCTCGCCGCCAATATCAAAGGTAAGCACATCGATGTCGCCGTCAAAATCCACGTCCACATAGGCCGGAATATCGCTTGAGCTGACATAGAGGTTGTCCATTTCACCGTCATAGTCGGATTCGAGCACTTCGGAGGCCAGCTGCCAGCTCAATCCATTCTGCAGGGAACCTGTGTTGCGGTAAACTTTGACGCCGCCGACACCATAGGTAAAAATATCGTGTTTACCGTCGCTGTTATAATCCACCAGGGCTACCCGATTTTTAAGATCGGACGGGAAATACAGCGCTGCATTGTGCACGATTTTGTAAGTCGGCTGACCGTTTTCTTCCATGCGGCGAAACACGCGGATGTTATCGTGGCTGCGGTCAAAGCAAAACAAATCCGTATCGCCGTCGAAATCGAAATCAAAGCTGGAAAATTGCGCATAATTGAAGCCGCCCGCCCAGGGATACAGCAGGGTATCCACTCCTTTTCTGACCCGGATGGAATCGTTAAAATCAAAATTAAACTGGGAAAAAGCACTTCCCCCAAGCAGTAAAAAAGCAAAGAAAAGCAGTCGTTTTTTCATTCCGGATTCGTTGATGTAACCATATAACGGATAAATACACAAAAAAGTAAGCTTTTAACGCTCATTTTGATCACTAATCCTGTGTGCGGATGAATCAAGCTGGTCTATAAATCGATTCATGCCCGTTAAAAACTTAGTGCACCTCTTCCGTGCCTGCAGCTTAAAAATATACTAATTCAATTCGATGCCTACCGGGCAATGATCGGATCCCATCACTTCATTGAGAATAAAGGCATCTTTGATGTGCGGCAGGAAGGATTTGGAGCTCAGGAAATAATCGATTCTCCAGCCTACGTTCTTCTGACGGGCACCGGCGCGGTAGCTCCACCAGGAATATTTGATCACATCCGGGTAAAAATGGCGGAAAGTATCAGTCAGCATTTCGTTTTGGTAATTGTTCATCCCATCGATTTCCTGCTGCATGTAGCCCGCCGATTTGTTGTAATTCGGTTTTGGGTTTTTGAGGTCGATCTCTTTGTGGGCTACGTTGAAATCACCGCAAACCACTACCGGCTTTTTGCTTTCAAGCTTTTTAAGGTAAAAGAGGAAGTCGGCATCCCAGGTTTGACGGTAAGGCAAACGTACCAGCTCGCTGCCGGAATTCGGAACGTAAACAGTTACGAGGTAAAAATTTTCGTATTCGGCGCAAATGACGCGACCTTCATTATCGTGCTCGGCAACACCCATATCATAGGTAACGGAAATCGGTTTGATTTTCGTTAGAATGGCTGTACCGGAATAGCCTTTGCGCTCGGCTTCGTTGGCATAGACATGATAGTCCGTCAGCGGGGCCGTAATTTCGAGCACCTGCTCCACCGTTGCCTTGGTTTCCTGGAGGCAGAGGATGTCCGGGTTCATCATTTTTACATCTTCAAAAAAAGTTTTCTGGCCGATGGCACGGATGCCGTTTACATTAAAGGAAATGAGCTTCATTTTTATTCCGGAATTAATTTGAAACAAAAATAGAAATTTATTTCATTCCGGATAATTTTTCCTATTTTTACCTTAGCACTAAAGACCATCGTATGCAAAAAAGCTCATTTACGCTACTTTTTTTATTTCTTATCGCATTCTCCCCCAAGCTGAAAGCCCAGAAGATCCTGTTTTTTGCTTCGCATGAAAACACGTATTATTCGGAGCTGATTGTTGCCCTCAAGGCCCTCGAAGCAGCTGGTTATACCGTGGATGTGGTGAGTGCCAATGAGCAGGATGTATCGGTTTACATGCAGCCGGATCCAACCACGATCGAAGAAACGGCCAACACCTTATTTAACAGCTCGTATGCCGAGTTTACCACACAATTTCCTTCCCATTTCGGGGAAGCCTGGGATGCCGGCCTGAATACAACACCGGAGTTTTATCCCGTAAGCGGTAGCATACATGATATTACAGACATGGATGAATACGATGCCCTTGTGTTGGCCGGCGGAACGGGAATTCTCGCCTACCGGGTGGACGGAAACTATGAGGCTCAGGGTAGCGGAAACCGTTTGCTGACTGCCGCACAAATTGAAGAAACGGCCGAAAAGCTCAATGAGCTGGCCCTGGATGCTTTATCCAAAGGCAAACCCATACTGGCGCAGTGCCATGGGGCAAGCATCCCGGTTTTCTGGCGGATTCCCGGCACCAGCGGCCCCGGAGCGGAAAGCCTGGGCTTCAGCATACTGAAGAGCGAAGCCGCCGCCGGTTACCCAGACATGCAAACCGCCACGGATTACAGCACATTGGGTGTCATGTACAACGATCTCGACCGGGTAAAAATTTCCAATCCGCACCCTGATTTTACAGGTTATGAAAACGGGAAAGCGAAAATCATCACTTCGAAGGATTGGTACCAGCAAACTGTAGCACATGCTGCGCGCAGCCTGCTCAATATCCTC
>CBINGV010000279.1:0-4858 GCA_966250255.1 uncultured Flavobacteriales bacterium
GGATAAACGCTTTAACATCATCGATACTTTTTACCAGGTGCGCAAATATTTTGAATTGACCCAGGATTATGAAAACTCCGGTGAAATGTATGACCCGGAAACGGGGGAGTATACCTATGAGCCCAATTTTCTGGAGAAAGCTGTAGAAGAGCCTTTTCTCGTTGTATACCGCAAAAACGGTGAAAAAGTAGAAAAAGCCTTCTACGACCTGTTGGGCAGCAAAGTAATGAGCCCGTGGTTTGATGAAAACCAGGCTGTTGAAGTGAAACGCCAGGGAATAGGCAAGGGCTACGGGAATTATGAAAATCCGGAAGAAATCCTCTATACCTATTACCCGGAGATGGACTACGGCAACCCGGAAAACAATGCCGGAAAAAAAATGGGCTATTACATCACAGGCATGAAAAACGGGACAGAGATGCTCTACAATGTCATGAACCCGGTTCCTGCAACAGCTAACCTTTTCGTAATGCACACCGGCGATCCGGAAAAACCAAGCCATCATTTGCTGCGCTACAAAGATAAGCAGGTTGAGCTTGTTTCTACGGAATATACCATTGATGAATCCCTCAACTATTATGGTTCGGCCGCCGAATACAATTACAACCCGGATAACCCGGAAGAAAGCTGGGCCTACGTTTCGAAAAGCTTTACACACAATTTCCTGGTGCTGCGGAAAGACAAAAAATTCGGGTTGGTTTGCTTTGACGGCATGATTTTTAAGCCGCAGTATGACAGCCTGATGCAGAACAGCTCACTCGACTTTGCTGTAACGACCCTGCTGGGAGAAAAATACGGGGTGATCGACCTGGCTGAAGGTACGGAAATTAAGCCCCAGCTGGATTCGGATCCCTACATCAATAGCGATATTTACTGCGGTAGCCGCAATGTGTACAACGTCCAGGTATTTGATGTAAACGGCTCTTATCTGATTGATTTACAGGGTAAAAAATTCTACGGGAGGCCGGACATGACCTTCCCGCGGAAAGTAAAGAAGAAATACGCCCTCTATGCTTATTCGAACAGCGACTGGCAGCACGATGCCTATGAACAGGTAAAACCGCTTTACAAATACATCGAGCAATCCTTTATCCCGGGCTATTTCCTGGCGCAGGGCAAAAATAAAAAGTGGGGGATGATCAGCTTTATCGGCGATACGGTTGTGCCTTTCCGTTACAGCAGAATCCGACCGTTCAATTACAATGGCGACAATTATTTCGTGCTCGAAGTATCCGATAAAAAATACAAAGGGCTTTACGACCTGAACCTGGGCGAGATTGTTCCGTGTAAATACACTGAATTCAACCAGATGGGCGATTACGATATTCTGTACAACACCTACGAAGTGAAGCGTGACGGAAAATCCGGTGTTCTGGGCATCGATGGTAAGGAAATCCTGCCGCTGGAATACGATGAAGTATCGGTCCTGAATAATTACGGAACCTTTATTGTCGGCAAAAAAGGAAACAAAAAAGTAGCTGTGCCGATTGACAGCCCTAAGCCTGAAAAATTGATTGAATATGATTTTACCGGTTCCGGCAAAGGCTACGTGCGCAAAGGAGACACCTTCGAAGAATATGACCTCATGAGCATGGAGTTGGAAAAAAGTATTCCGGTAAACGAGCTGAAACTCTACGGCAACCAGTTTAACATCATTTTTCGGGACGGGAAATTCGGTGCGGCCGATTTCGAAGGCAAGATCCTCGTGCCGTGTGAATACGATTATGCCACTTTTATGGAGTTCCGGGATGAAGTCATGATCGGCTATCAGAATGGGACCAAATACTACATTTATGTAGACAATAATGAACGATTTACGGAAGACCAATGGTAAGAAAAAACATATACACAGCATTTGCCCTCCTCTTGGCGGGTATTTCCTTCTCCCAGAAAGAATTTAAAAGTGTTTTCCCGGAGAAATGGAGCGCAAAAATCGGGGTTTCAACCTACCGCACCAACATGCTTTTGCACGAAGGGAAAATCTTTGTCGGCTCCAACGGGGCAGACCGCAATTTCAAAAGCGATGAGCTCGATGGTGTGTATGAAATCGATGCCAAAACAGGAAAAATCCTGCACCATTACGAAGTGCCTTTTTCCGGCGATAATGACGTAAACGGCGTGGCGGTGGGAGACGGAAAATTGTTTTTCGGGACCGACAACTATTATTTTTTCTGCTTCGACCTCCAAAGCAAAGAAGAGCTCTGGAAATATCACCTGCCTTACGATGTCGAAAGCTGTCCGCAGCTGGCTGATCTCAACGGCGACAAAATTCTCGATGTGGCCTTTAATGTGGAAGGCTTTTATTTCTACGCCCTGAATGGAAAAACCGGCGATTTGCTATGGGTGAATAAGAGCATTACGGCACACAGCGGCAATTCGTCACCCTTGAAATTTGACGTCAACGGCGACGGTGTAATGGATTTCCTGACTTCCGGCCGCGGCAACCCCGAATCCGATGAAATTGATGGCTTTAAAATGGCGCACTACGGCGATTACAACCTGGCGATTGACGGCAAAAGCGGGAAGACCATCTGGGCTGTTACGACCGGTGCCGGCGTACACGCATCTCCTTTTCTGTACCAAAACGGGAAGAACACCGAATTTCTTTTCCTGGATAGTTACGGCGAGCTGACTTCCGTTGATCCGAAGGGAAAAGTACTCAAAAAAGTAAATTTCGGCTACGATAATTTTTCATCCCCCTCTGTCAGCAAAGACCAGTACCTGGTGGTGGGGCGCGGTTCCCTGGAATTCAATCCGAAAGTGTTTTACAAAGACGGCGACACCCTGCCGCAATACGTAAACAACGATGCGAAATACGTTTCGGCCGATGTTCCGGGAAGGATCAGCGCCAGTACTATGATTGCGGATGTTTTGGGCACCAATTCCGACCAGATCATCGGTGTTACCGAGGACGGGGTGATCTTTATTTCCAAAACCAACGGAGAGCTGATCGCGTCTTTTTCTATCCCCGCGGGAGCTGAGGCAAGCCTGTTCATCCAGGACGTCGACGGCGATAAATTCCTGGAAATCCTGGTGGCCGACCTGGCCGGGAACCTCACATGTTATAAAACAAAATCAAAGGCTAAGGCAACCTATGGCAGGTTTCGGTAGTTATATATAAAAAAAAATGCTACATTTGGCATCCAGACATGCTTTAAACGAATAGATTCGACTATGAAAAAGAATAAATTTTACTTGCCGCTGCTTGTTTTGTCTTTTACGCTTGCCCTCGTTTCCTGCCGGAAAGAAGAACCAACCCCGGAAGATAAATCACCGGTAATTCCTGAGCCAACGGAAATTCCCAACGATTTTTTTGCCGAAGTTGACGGCGAAGATTATTACGAAACTTCTTTCACCGGAACAAAAAATGACACCATGCTTTTGCTTTCTGCCGGTAAAGGCGGGGGAATAGCCATCGGGGTTGCATTGCCTTTGTCCATTGGCCCCGGAACTTACACCTTTGATGGCCTGGGCGGTACTAAGCTCGGAACTTACAGCTCTGCAACGGGTCAGAATGGCCAGTACATGGCCGGGATGGGAAGCGGAACGCTGGAGATCAAATTCCATGACAAAGTAGAAAACGTGATCCGAGGAACATTCAGCTATGTGGCAAACCCAATCCCGGGAAGCACGGCTACGGATTCCCACAACATCACCAACGGGACATTTACGTATAACTATTAAAAGCGATCATTCAAGATAACAGGCCCGGCTCAGTCCGGGCTTTTTTTATGTCTTTCATCGATCGGCAGCAGCACCGAAGGTAATCGCAACTCCATTTTCAATTTTCTATTCTTCATTCTCCATTTTATTTGTACCTTTGCCGGATGATATTTGAACAACTGGGCATTATTGCGCCCATCTTAAAAGCCTTAGAGGAAGAAGGCTATACAACTCCTACTCCGATTCAGCAACAAACAATCCCGCATGTTCTCCAAAAGAAAGACGTATTGGGCTGTGCACAAACAGGTACCGGGAAAACGGCCGCTTTTGCCATTCCGATCCTGCAATTGCTGCACGAAGACAAAAATTCTTATCCGGGAAAACGCCGGATCAAAGCCCTGATTGTGACGCCAACGCGTGAGCTTGCCATCCAGATTGGCGATAGCTTCGATGCTTACGGCCGTCACACGGGAATCCGCAATACGGTGATTTTCGGGGGCGTTTCGCAGCACAGCCAGACCAATGCCTTGAAAAATGGGGTTGATGTGCTGATTGCCACACCGGGACGTTTGCTTGACCTTATTTCACAAGGCTTTATTTCCCTGGCTTCCCTCGAATTATTTGTCCTGGATGAAGCGGATCGTATGCTTGATATGGGCTTCATTCACGATGTGCGGAAAATCCTGGCGGTTTTGCCAAGCCGTCGTCAGTCTTTGTTTTTCTCTGCAACGATGCCCCCGGCTATCCTTCAATTGGCGGGAAGCATCCTGACCGATCCGGTAAAAGTGGAAGTGGCCCCGGTTTCTTCAACTGCCGATACCATTCAGCAAAGTGTTTATTTCGTGGAGAAAGCCGACAAGCCGAAATTGCTCGTCCACCTGCTGGAAAACCCGGAAATCGAAACGGTCCTGGTATTTACACGCACCAAGCACGGTGCCGACCGCGTAGCCCGCACCTTGAGCAAAAAACAGATCAAAGCCGAGGCTATTCACGGGAACAAGGCGCAGAATGCACGCCAACGGGCGCTGACAAATTTCAAAAACCGTGAAATCCGTGTCCTGGTGGCAACTGACATCGCTGCCCGCGGGATTGATGTAGATGAATTGCAACACGTGATCAATTACGATTTGCCGAATGTGCCTGAAACCTATGTGCACCGCATCGGACGGACAGGTAGGGCCGGAAACAAAGGAAC
>CBINGV010000280.1:0-4848 GCA_966250255.1 uncultured Flavobacteriales bacterium
CCATACGAGGCCTTGAAGGACCTGACCCGCAAAAATGAAAAGGTGACCCGCGAATCTGTTCACGCCTTCATTGACGGACTTTCGATCAACGATACGCTCAAAGCGGAGCTCAAAGCCATCAGCCCGACAAATTATACGGGGATTGACCTGGTTTCCTGAAAAAAAATGCGTATTATTGTCATAATAAACCCATAATACGCTCCTTTATGAATAAAATCCTAAGCCTGCTTGTTTGCTGCATTTCACTGGGACTGACTGCGCAATACGATGTGAAATGGAGTGAGCTGATGCCTGTCAAAGGCCGGGTGGACCAGGTTTTGCCGATCAGTTATTCCGATTTCTATACGACACGCTACCAGGGCGGGGCCTTGCTTGGCTCTACATTTCTGACGAAACACGCTAATTTTGCGGTTACTTCCAAGGGAAAAGTTACGGCAAAGCTCGAAGAAGGCTTTGGCCAGGTAGAACGGATCTCGATCCTGAACGACATCCCGGTGGTTTTTATTTCCGACAAAAAGGACGGCAAGAACAGCCTCTACATGCAGAAGTACGCCAACACTTGCGAGCCGGCCGGTTTGCCCAAGAAAATTGCTTCGTATAACATGCCCAAGGGCTGGAAACGCAAAGGGGCTTTTTGGGTGCACCTTTCCGAAAACAAAGAATTTTTCGTGGTAGATTATGAAATTCCGGGTTCCAAGGAAGAAAAAGACCGCTTTGGTTATGTGGTCTATTCCAGCGACCTCGAAATGATTTCCGAAGGGGAATATGAACTGCCTTACGATGCCGATAAAGTGGCGATCACGAACAATTACCTGTCCAATACCGGCGATTATTTCATAGCGGCCAAGGTCTACAAGCCCGGCGAAAGCCGCAAGATTTTTAAATCCCGGCTCAACCTGGATAAAATCGTGTTGATGCACATTACCCCGGACGGCGTGGAAGAATTCGATCTCGCCCTCAAAGGCGGGAAATACATTTCGGACCTCTCTTTCTCTTCCGACCAGAACCGGCTCATGACCTTTACCGGCCTTTACAGCGACCAAAGCTACAATGGGGTAAAGGGAATTTTCTTCCTGCAGCTTGATTTCAATAAAAAAAGCATCATCCACGAAGGCTGGGAAGAGTTTTCAAAAGACTTCATTACCGAAGGATGGTCTGACCGCGAAAAGAAAAGGGCCGAAAAACGCGCGGAAAAAGGCAAGGGCGAGCCCGAATTGTATGAATACGACATCCGGAATATCCAAACCCTGAAAGACGGTACGATGATCGGTATGCTCGAGCAATTTTTTATCCGGGAAGTTACCCGGACCGATTCCCGTGGGAACACCTACACGACCTATTATTATTACTACAACGACGTGATCGTTTATAAAGTCAATAAAACCGGGGGCTTCGAATGGATCAAGAAAATTAAAAAGTACCAGGTTTCTACTAACGATGGCGGCTTCTACAGTTCCGTGGCCAGTTTTCACACGGATGACAAACTGGTAATGCTCTTTAACGACAACTTGAGGAATTATAACGAAAGCGGCAAATTTATTGACGACAACGAAGCCCGTTTTTACCCGACGAGCTACAAGAAAAAAACAAACACCGTAGCCAAGGTCGAAATCGACCTCCATACCGGTGACCTCGTCCGCGAAACTTATTTTGACCGCAAGGAAACCAAGGCTTATGCTGTCCCCAAGAAATTCAGCGTTGACTATAACAAGCGCGAAATGCTGATGCTGCTCGTTTACGGCAAAAAAGAAAAATACGGCGTTTTGTCCTTTTGATTGGGATGCGGTGACGCTGGAACGCAAAGGGCGCGAAGTTAGGCGCTGCGCCTATGCTGAAGCTTCAGCGCAAACATAGAGGATGTAAAGTGTTTCAGTGTTTTGAAAGTAAGGCAAAGCATGTTTTTTAATTCTTTGCGATCTTCGCGTTTCACTTTGTTTACTTAGCGTACAAATAATTCAAAGTTTTCAACAATGCAGCCGCAAGCGGATTTTTCTGCTAATTTTGCGCTGTTATGAGTGATTACATCGTATCCGCCCGGAAATACAGGCCGCAAACCTTTGAAACGGTTGTTGGCCAGAAGTCGATCACGGCGACACTCAAAAACGCGATTAAAAACGATCACCTGGCCCAGGCCTTCCTGTTCTGCGGATCGCGCGGGGTCGGGAAAACCACCACGGCACGGATCCTGGCCAAAACGATCAACTGTTTCAACCGGAACGAAGAAGTCGAAGCCTGCGACCAGTGCGAATCCTGTAAATCCTTTAACGAAGGGGCTTCCCTGAATATTTACGAGCTGGATGCCGCTTCCAACAACTCGGTGGAAGACATCCGTAACCTGATCGACCAGGTGCGTATTGCTCCCCAGCTCGGAACCAAAAAGGTCTACATCATCGACGAGGTACACATGCTGTCCTCAAGCGCTTTCAATGCGTTCCTGAAAACCCTGGAAGAGCCTCCGGCGCATGCGATCTTTATCCTGGCCACGACCGAAAAGCACAAAATCATCCCGACGATCCTGTCGCGCTGCCAGATCTTTGATTTTTCCCGGATCCGCGTGAAAGACATCGCCGATCACCTGATGTATATCGCGACAAAAGAAGGCATTTCAGCTGAAGCGGAAGGGCTTAACCTCATTGCCCAGAAAGCGGAAGGCGCCCTGCGCGATGCCCTGTCTATCTTCGACCAGATCGTTACCTTTACCGGTAATAATTTAACATATCAGGCTGTAAGAGAAAATCTTAATGTGCTTGACTATGATTATTACTTTAAGGTGCTTGAATTTGCCTTAAAGGAAGATATCCCAAGCTGCCTGCTCCTGTTTAACGACGTGATCGAGAAAGGTTTTGACGGCCATCATTTTGTAATCGGCCTGGCGGAACACCTGCGCAACCTGCTTGTTTGCAAGGACCCGCGCACGGCCAAATTACTTGAAGTAGGCGAAACGATTGAGAACCGCTTTATCGAAGCCTCCAAAACGATCGATTCGCAGCTGATCATGCGTGCGCTGGCTGTTTTGAGCAAAGCCGATGTGGATTACAAATCTTCCAAAAACCAGCGTTTGCTCGTCGAGTTCGCCCTCATGCAGCTTTGCTCCCTGAAAAGTGAGTCCGAAAAAAAAAATCCCTGACTGATCCTGTCACGCTGATCCCTTTCGCGAGCCAGTCCGTACGCCCTTCCAATCCCAGCCCGCAGAATAAGCCTTCTGTCGCTATGGAGCGTCCCCCGGTTCAAATCAAAGCGGAGCCTCAAACGCTCAAGCAGCCGGTCGGAAACCTTAAAACCCAGCATTTATCCATCAAGCAGATGCTCCACCAGTCGGAGGAGCAGACGCAAGGCGCTACCAGCGATTATTCCGACAGGCCGCGCACGCCCTTTACCCTGGAACAGGTAAAAATGATCTGGAAACAGTATGCCTTCAAGATGAAAGAAGAAGGCTTCGACACGATTTATTACGCTTTGACCAAGCGCGACCCGAAAATTTACAACGAAAATGAAATTCACCAGGATTTCGACAACCAGGTCCAGGTTGACACCATTCAGGCACAGGTAAGCGACATGCTCGATTTTGTGCGCGAAAAGCTCAATAACTGGTCAGTAAGCGTTCATTTTGACGTAAGCACGCAGCAAGAGGAAAATACGCGTTTACTTACCGGGAAAGACAAATTTGAAGCCCTGGCCAAGAAAAACGCCAACCTTCATTCCTTTCTCAAGACCTTTAATCTCGATATAGACTATTGATTAATTTTCTGAAATGTCAATGCATTTCAGCACATCTCCCATTTGCCGCTGCAAGCGTTCCCGCATAATTTCATTGAAAGAGATCGAATATATGCACAACAAATTATAGGTTGCATCAATCTGGCGTTCTTTCAGCTCCTTGCATTCCTCCTTAAAGTAGCTTTTTTCGAGCTTTTCACAAATTTGCGTGGCTGCTGCCGAAATCCGGAATCTGTCTTTTTCTGCCAACACTTCCCGGAATAAATCCTCAATCTCACTATAACTCCCCATACCTTCACAATTTCCGGTTAAATATTTTTATTTCCCAGTGAAAGAGAAGCTTTGGTTTACAGTTGTTTAAGTCAGGCCGGGGAATAAAATCTGTTTTTTACAGCCCGTGCCTCGGATATTTTATTTAAATTCATCAAACATTTTAACCACCTCACTTGTTTTTTGGTTAAATGTGCGTGTGCTAAGTGTAATCTAAAAAAAAAACAATGTTAGGTTCAAGCTATAAAAATCATTTTTTCTTAGACAAAACCAAAGTTTTGCCCTACAAAGATAAGCAAAAAATTAGCAGCTAATTCGCTACCAATAAATTTTTTTTTAATCCTTTGATTTGCCACCATGGATAAAAACAAAGAATATTTACAACAAATCGGAAATAATCTTAGAAAAATACGGAACAAAGTAGGTTTTAGCCAGCAAGAGCTGGCGGACAATTCAAACGTTGCAAAAAGCACCATCCAACGTATTGAAAAAGGCGAACTCAACCCAAGTATTATTCTTCTGAAAAACATCAGTGAAGCAATGAATGTGGATCTGTCAAATTTGATTTAGGTAAGGCTCACCCCAGGAACAGGGTTACAGCATTTAGGTTAATTTTCACCTGCTACCACACCAAATTCACGACTTCTTTCATCTGATTTTCTTTCCGATCACTTTTGAGCCAATGAGCTCCTGTGTCGCGCCTGAACCAGGTTAGCTGCCTCTTGGCATAATTACGTGTATGCTGTTTAATTTGCTCGCGCGCTTCATCCAGCGAAATTTTCCCGTCAAAGTAAGCGAACAGCTCTTTGTAGCCTACTGTATTCAAAGCTTGCAGGTGGCGGTATTTTTTCAGAGAGGCGA
>CBINGV010000281.1:0-4840 GCA_966250255.1 uncultured Flavobacteriales bacterium
ATCGCGGCCTGCTGGGCAAAGCCCTGAACAATCTCCTGGACAATGCAATCAAGTATTCGCCTGAGAACGGCCGGATCCGGGTGGAAGCTGAAAACAGGGGAGAGGCAATTGAAATTTCGGTAACAGACGAGGGCAGCGGCATCGCGAAAGCAGATCAGCCTTATGTGTTCGACCGCTTTTACCGCGCCGGAAAAGGAAACGTACATTACAACAAAGGCTATGGGCTTGGCCTCAGCTTTGTCAAACAAATCACCGAATTACACAACGGCCGTGTTGAGTTGAGCTCCGAAGCCGGCAAAGGTACGATCATCAGGCTCTTAATACCCGGAAAGCATGGATAAAGAACGCATAAGCATCTTATTGGCCGAAGACGATCTGAACTTCGGTGAGGTCTTGAAAAACTACCTGGAATTGAGCGATTATTCCGTGACCTGGTGTAAAAACGGGATTGAGGCTTTCAAGCTGTTTCATTTGCGCTCCGACTGGGATATTTGCCTGCTGGATGTCATGATGCCGGAAATGGACGGTTTTACGCTGGCTGCTGAGATTCGTAAGCTCAACAGCGAAATCCCCCTGTTTTTCCTGACCGCCAAATCCCTGAAAGAAGATGTGCTCCGGGGCTACAAATGCGGCGCCGACGATTACATCATCAAACCGTTTGATGCCGAAGTACTGCAATACAAAATCAATGCAACCCTGAGCCGCCGGCCGGGAAACCGGCAGATACAGCGTGAGGTCAATAAGTTTGAGCTTGGGAAACTCACCTTCGATTACAGCATCCGGCAGCTTTGCCTCAACGACTCCTGCATGCAGCTTTCTCCCAAAGAAGCCGAATTGCTCAAATACCTCTGTATGTATAAAAACGATGTGCTGCCGCGCGAGCTGGCCCTCAAAAACATTTGGGAAAACGACGATTATTTCAGCGGGCGCAGCATGGATGTCTATATTGCCAAACTGCGCAAATACCTGAAACAGGACCCCGGCCTGGAAATCATCAGCCTGCATGGCAAAGGTTTTCGCTTAGCGGATAATACTTTGTGAAAAATTGAGAAGAAAAAGCGCAGCTTTTGAAGACCACCACCGGAGGTAGCAGCGAAGCTAACCGTTAGCGCAGGGATATAGAATGGAGAATTGAAAATTGAGAGTTGAGAATTCTCCATTCTTCATTTTCCACTTTCCATTCAAATAAAATTACCGGTCTATCTTCGCTTATTCAACCTTCGTTCAACTTGCTTTGCGTTCCTGAAGGAATCTGTGGTATCCGGGTAATCCGCAGGAAAATTTAACGATCCAGTCTGCGCCAGGCCTCCCGGATAATCTCCAGGTCTTTGAAAATGTTGTAGTCCCGGGCATAAATCAGGTTGAGCTTTTCCATCAGGCCTTCGTCCACGTATTTCAGCGCATCGAAAGGGGTGAGAATTCCTTTTTTCAGGCTCGGAAGCTTGGAACCTTCTCCCGAAGGATCGATGTGATAGCCTACGAGCGTTTTTTTCCCGACCAGGCAGCTCAGCATGTTTTTGATGAATTGCCATTTGGAGCTGAAAAACCAGATGTTCAAAGGCAACGTCAGTAAAGCAAAGAAAGAAAACAGCAAATCGAGTGTACGTTTCATCCGCTGCTTCGATTTTTTGCTGATTTCGTTGATGTTGATGATGTACAGGTCGCCTGCCGAGTTGATCGAATTGCTGCCGATGAGGTAAAGGCTGTCCGGCTGCGCGATTTTAAAATCCAGGTCCTTGTGGCCCAGGTTGCTCATCCAGTGAATGATTTCGTGGGCGCTGACGTCTTTGGCACAGAAAATCACTTCATCTACCTGCAGGTTATGGGCCAGCTGATCGAGCTGGGACGAGATCCCGGTTTGCTTTTCGTTTTTCTCCTCGGTGGAAGAAACCAGGTAAATGTGCTCGATTTTCGGGTTGATCTGGCGCAGCATGGTCGCCACACGCTCCGATTCCAGGGCAGATCCCACTACGATAAAATTCGAATTGGTACGGGCATCCAGCCGGAAGCGTTTCCCAACTGTAAAATGCAGGTAAATCCTGGAAAGCAGGTAGTAACTGATAAGCCATGCCGTGCCCACAAGAATGTAGAGGCGGGAAAACTGGTAATCTTTCGGTAAAAGCGCGTAATTGACCAGGATAAACAAAGTCCCGAGCACGGTACCAAAGAAAAAGCGTTTCATTTTTTGCGGAAAATCGTAGCTGCCAGCATAAAAATTAAACAAGAGCCAGATCAGCGCGTAGGCCGGGATGGCAAAACGGATCACATCCGCCGGGAATTCAATATCACTTTGGTGCCAGTAACGTGTCAGCAGGAAGAGGCCGCCGACAATAAAACCCAGGTCGATTGCCGGCAAGGTGGCTTTTTTGATAAAACGCGCCAGGATAGCGATGCCCGCCCGGAAATAAATCGCGATGTTGATCAGGAAAGAAAAGAGCTTGGCGTTGTTTTTACTGAAATGTTTCTGGGCAAAAATCACCATCGCGCGGTAGAATACAAAGACGTAGTTTACCGAGCTTTTTTTGGTGCTCTCTCCCTTATAGTGAATGATCCGGGTTTCCGGGAAATAATAATTTTTGTAACCGCCCAGCTTAATGCGGTAGGAAAGGTCGATGTCTTCCCCGTACATAAAAAACTGCTCGTCCAGCAAGCCAACTTTGTCCAGCGTTTCTTTGCGAAGCAGCATGAAGGCGCCGCTGAGCACATCCACTTCGTGGGTTTTGAACTCCGAAAGGTATCCCAGGTGGTATTTCGCAAAGGTTTTGGATTTGGGGAAGAGCGCCGAAAGACCGAAAATTTTGTAAAAGGCAACCGATGGCGTAGGCAGGCCCCGCTTCGATTCGGGCAGGAAGCGGCCTTTTCCGTCGAGCATCCGCACACCCAGGCCGCCGGCATCCGGGTGACCGTCCATGAAGCTCACCACTTTTTCGAAGGTGTCTTCCTCGACCACCGTATCCGGGTTGAGCAGCAAGACGTATTCTCCCTGCGACAAATGGATGGCCTGGTTATTTGCTGTCGAAAAGCCCAGGTTTTTCTTGTTCTCAATCAGGTGGACCGAAGGAAATTTTGCCTTCACCATCTCATTGGAACCGTCAATGGAGTTGTTGTCGACCACGAAAATCTCACCGGGAACATTCTGCAAAGCCCGCACACAGGAGTTCAGGCACTGTTCCAGGAAATACTCAACGTTGTAGTTGACAATAATGACTGATATTTTGAGTTTCGGAGTTATTGAGTTTTGGGGTTATGAGTGATGAGTGTCCTCCCCCTCAATCCCCCTCCAAAGGGGGAAGCTGTTTCTCCCCTTGAGGGGAGACCAAGAGGGGTGACCTTCTGTTTATTGCAGAGCCACACAGGAAATTTCAATCATGGCATCCTTCGGTAAGCGGCTCACCTGGACGGTTTCACGCGCCGGCGGGTCTACTTTAAAATATTCACCGTAAACCGCATTCATGCGGGCAAAATCGTTAAAATCCTGGAGAAAAATGGAGCATTTCACCACGTTTTCATAGTTCATCCCGGCTTCGCGCAGCAGGGCGCCAATGTTCTCGAGCACCTGCTTGCAGCATTCCTCGATGGAGTTGCCCACCAGTTCCCCGCTATTCGGGTCAAGGTGAATCTGTCCGCTGACATATAAGGTTCCGTTCTGGAGAATGGCCTGGCTGTAAGGTCCGATCGGGGCCGGGGCACCCGGAATCTGGATAATTTTCTTCATTTTTTCGGCTTTGCTGATGCAAGTTTAGTAATTTTAACGCAAAAAAGCAGTGAAGATTTTAGTTGTTGATAATTTTGACTCCTTTACGTTCAACCTGGTCCATTACCTCGAAGCTTTCGATTGCGAGGTGGATGTTTTCCGGAACAACGAATTGGATGGCGTAGATGCTTCGGCTTACGACAAAATTGTCCTTTCACCGGGGCCGGGCCTGCCGCGCGAATCCGGACAGCGGATGCGCTTCATTGCTGAACAGTTCGATCATAAGCCGGTTTTAGGCGTTTGCCTTGGGATGCAGGCCCTGGCCGAATTCAGCGGGGAAGAGCTCTATAATCTTTCCCGTGTCAGGCATGGCATCGCAGAGCAAATGAACATTGATCAAAGCGGGAAGCTTTTTACAGGCTTGCCGCAGCAATTTGAAGTGGGCTTGTACCACAGCTGGGCAGTGAAACTGGCGGACAAGAGTGCCTGGCTTCCGCTGGCTTACAGTGAATCCGGGGTTCTGATGGCGATGCAGCACCGCGATTTACCGCTCTACGGCGTGCAGTTCCACCCGGAATCGATCCTCACCGGGCACGGTAAACAAATCATCCGGAATTTCCTGGAGGCCTGAGGGCTGATTTAATCGATTCGTAAATTCGTAGATATTAATTCACGAATCCCACGAATCCGGGAATAAAAAAAGCGCACCCAAATGAGCACGCTTTCCTTTTTAATGTTGGTTTTTGCTACAAATCATCCGGGAGATTTGCATTTTTATAGGATTTTGCTTTTGGTTTCAATTTGTCGATAAACACCACGCGGAACTTCTCGCCGTCGGCAGTGTAAATCATTTCGGAAATCCCGTTATTAATGGCTGGAGCAGTCTTTTTAACATTGTAGAATTTCTTGTCGAGCAATTCGTAAGTGTCGTCTTTGTATTGGAGGAAAATAGAAACGATCAGTCCGTTTTCAACGCGTGCTTTACCGGAAACGCAAGAGGAACCATTCGCATCAAAAAAACTGATAATTACGTTGCGGTGCATGTCATCGGCGATGGTGTAAGCACCTCTTTTAGTGAACGCGTCTTCCAGCTTTTTAAAACAGTCCTCCTCCTGGGCGTTAGCGC
This sequence comes from uncultured Flavobacteriales bacterium, assembly GCA_966250255.1. GTDB lineage: Bacteria > Bacteroidota > Bacteroidia > Flavobacteriales_D > Crocinitomicaceae > M2408. Next base: position 4,821 of record CBINGV010000281.1, read on the forward strand.
CTAAAAATGCTAAGAATGAC
>CBINGV010000282.1:0-4814 GCA_966250255.1 uncultured Flavobacteriales bacterium
AGGATTTACCGGATTTTGACGCCATCAGGCTCGAAAAGGCCGGCGATTACAACGCGAAAGCCAATGATGCGGCCCTGCAGGCAGCGGAGTTCCTGCTTTCCACTCCATTGGATCCGGACAACCTCGATCGCCTGAAATCCATGCAATATATGATCACCTGGATGTCGGGAACGCCGGACTACAGTTTTACGCTGGACGAGCATGCCACGAAGTTCACCAAAAACAACGACGATTTCCTGGGGCTCTACCTGGCTGCCATGACCAAGTTTATGCTGGAAAACAAGGACGATGCCGCCGACGAGAATAAAGTCAAGCTGAATGCCATGAAACTGGTGATCGCTTACGCCAAAGACAAAAACAACAAGGTCAAAGTGAACGGCGAATTGAAAAAAGCCATCGAAGCCGAAGACAAAGGAAAATTGGCAGAATATTTGAAAATGTAACTTCTTTGTGCTGAGAACTTCGGAGTTTGCAATATAGAACAATGATTAAACCGGTTCATCATCGAACCGGTTTTTTGTTTGCTTAAAAAGCTTAAATTAGCACATCCTGCGCCCTACGGCCACAAGCCGGAAAGGCTCTGAAACAAAACCGATTATGATAAAAAGAACTTTAAACCTGGTGCTCTTCTTTTTCGCTTTTGCACCTGTTTTTGCTCAAAACTGCGATTGCAAAGCCAATTACGCATGGGTAAAAAAGACCTTTGAAGAAAACGATGCCGGTTTCTCTTATGCCTTGGAACAAAAAGGAAAACAAGCCTACCAGGAACACAATACACGCATCGAAGAAAAGGTAAAAAACGCCGGTACGATCAGTGAATGTACCCCTCTTTTGTACGAATGGCTGAGTTTTTTCCGCTCGGGACACATTGCTATCAGCCTGAACCGGCAAGCACAAAAAACGGCCAATAAATCCACGGAAAAAAAATTTCCCGATTGGGAAAGCTATGCGATCAAAACGGCAGCCTTTAAAAAACAGCTGGACCAACAGGCCGATCCTGCTTATGAGGGCATCTGGGAAACCGAACCGTATACCATCGGCATCAAAAAGGAGGGCGACGACTACATCGGCTTCATCATCGAATCGGGTGTCGAAAGCTGGACCGAAGGACAGGTAAAATTAAAGTTCAGCATCAAAGACAAGGAGGCAAGCTCGGTGTTTTACCTGCGCGATCATTCCCCGGTCAGTTCCGGCACGGTGAAGCTGACCGGCAAAAACCATCTGCAGATCGGGGATTTCATGCTGACGCGGAGCTATCCGAAACTCGAAGACGGCCCGGAATATGCCCGTTATTTCAAAGCATTGGATGCGCAGGAGCCTTACCTGGAGAAATGGAACGAAAACACGCTGTACCTGAGGATACCTTCGTTTAGCGATAACTACAAAAAAGGCATTGACAATGTGCTCAAAACCAACCACGAGCAAATCCTCAGCACCAAAAACCTCATCATCGACATCCGGAACAACGGTGGCGGAAGCGATGCCTCCTACGCGGAGATCATTCCCTACCTGTATACCAATCCCATCCGGACAACCGGTGTCGAATACCTGAGTACCGGGCTGAACAACCAGCGCATGCTGGATTTCATCAACAAACCGGAGTATGGTTTTGACGAGGAAGGCAAAAAGTGGGCGAAAGCCTCCTACGAGCTCCTGCAAAGCAAATTGGGCCAGTTCGTCAACCTGAACGAAGACCGGGTTTCTGTGGGTAAACTGGACACCATTTATCCCTATCCGCAGCAGGTAGGCATTATCATGAATGAACAAAACGGCAGCACCGCGGAGCAATTCCTGCTGGAATGCAAGCAAAGTAAAAAAGTCAAGCTCTTTGGCGTAACATCCTTCGGCGTGCTGGACATTTCCAACATGTATTTCGTGGATTCTCCCTGCAAGGAGTTCCAGCTCGGCTACTCGCTTTCCAGGAGCATGCGGATCCCGGATTTTATCATTGACGAAAGGGGAATCCAGCCGGATTACTACATCGATCCAAGTATCCCGCAACAGGAATGGACAGATTATGTCATTGAAGTGTTTAACGGGCAATAATCCGTTATCTTCGCCAAACAACAAACGTGAAATGAATTGGATCATTCTCATCCTGGCAGGCCTGTTCGAGATCAGTTTTGCCTTTTGCCTTGAAAAAGCGAAAAACTCTTCCGGGAATACGATGTATTTCTGGTACGCCGCTTTTTTGGTCACACTCAGCCTCAGCATGCTGCTGCTGATCAAAGCCACGCAAACGATTCCCATGGGCACAGCCTATGCCGTGTGGACAGGAATCGGGGCCGTAGGTACGGTTTTGCTGGGGATTTTTGTTTTCCACGAGCCCGCCACGATGCTGCGCCTGTTTTTCCTGGCTACCCTGATCGGATCGATCATCGGCCTGAAAGCCGTATCGCATTAAAGAATAGTATGTTTTATTTTTCTTCTCCCGAACGGCGGAAATATTGAAATAAATGTTGTAATTTGGGACAGGATTTCAGCCGCAAATAAAAACGACTGTGAGAAAAAGTAGCATTATACCCCTATTCATGCTGATCGGCACCGGTGTTTTCGGGCAGCAGCTCAAAGAACGCCTCATCCTGAGCGATGGTCCGGATTCCCTGTTCCTCAAAGCCGAAGTGAAAAGCCTGGACCGGGAAGGCAACTACTGCTTCCAGGTCAAAAGGGAAGACAGCTCCTGGTTTTATACCGGCAACGATACCCTGGGTCCCTTCAAATACATTGGTTCCGTGTTTACCAGTGGCGGTTCCATGGCCTTCACCCGTCCATTCCGTTCACCGGGAGATAAACCCTGGTATTATAAAAATTACGACGGAAGCCGGGTTTTTGGCCCGGTGACGGGAACAGACAAGCGCTTTATGACCGGGAATACCAGGCAAAACCTGGCTGTAACGATCACCAACAACGATTCGGCCTATTATTACATCAACGGCAAGCTCATTTCAAAGACTCCCCTCAATGAAGCAAACAAATTCGAAGTGGAAAATGCAGACTGGTGTTCCTTCAGTGAAAACGGGAATGTGATTTACTACACCAAACAGGACGATCTTTATTACCTGTATGTCAACGGTAAACAAGTAGACACTTCCTATGCACGGTATTACGAATTGCGGATCAATAACAAAGGCCAATACATTTGCGGCGAAGGAAGAAAGCCCAAACAAAAGGTTGGCAAATACGACTTTATGTTTTTCACCCACGCCAATGATGTGGTGCTTGGGCCTGTGCGCACTGTCTGGAATTGCGACTTGAAAGAAAACGGCGCTTACTTTTACAGCGGTGACGACAACGGAACGGACTACATTGTCATCAATGACCATTTACATAAAAACCTGGACAGCATTACAAACATTACCCTTCTCGATCGAAAGAATTCCCTGTTTTATTGCAAAGAGTATGAAACACCTAAAATCAATGTAAACGGTAATTTTTATGCGCTTCCTTTCCGGGAAATTTATTATCCTTCCCTGGATCAACAGGGAAATTTTGCCTTTTTCGGCATCCAGGATTACTACCTCTACAAGTATGTGAACGGAACATTGCACCCGGAGCCGATCACCAAATACGGCGTGAGGCCCGTACCGCTTTACATCAGCCCGGAAGGGAGCACGCTCGTTTATTATAGAACGGAGGATTCGACCTACATTTACCGCGACGAGCACTTGTTATTCCCGCCGATTGCAAATACAAGCCATTTTCTGATCAAAGACTACAATGACGTTTTACCCCACGATTACACCAAACGGAAATCCGGCAACGGAAGCTCGCTCTTTTACCTGGAACTGGATAGTATCGGCTATTTTGTTTACAACGGTGTTTTTTCCAAAGCGATGATCAAAGCCTACCCCCAATCCTATTTTCGGCATAAGCTCTTGGGGGAAATTGTGGCCGGCCAATTCAATGATCACGGTTTTTACTTCATTCAAAAAACGGGGGAAAACAAATTTTTAATTAACATCAACAATACCTTTTACCAGGAAATTGATGGAATAGAGCAAATCCTCCTGAAAAATTTCTACTTTGATGAAAAAAGCCTGGTATTTTATGGAATTAAAGATCGTTCGTTTTATCAATATACTTTCAACCTATGATTCGTTTTTCCTGCATTTCTCTTTTGTTTGTCCTCCTCAGCCAGGCTTTACTGGGACAAAAAATGCCCTCGGATTATTTTGAAGAAGGCGAAAAACAAGCCGAAGCGCATGACTATAAAAATGCCGCAGTCTCGTTCCAGTATATCGTGACCCATTACCCGAAGAACAGCCTGTACCCCCGGGCATTTTACAATGCGGGCTACTGCTATTTCATGGACAAGCAAACCGAAAATGCCGTTTCCGTCTTCAAATCGATCCTGACAAGCAATTTCAATGAACAGGAAAACGCTGGGCGCGGGCTGATGGGCGATCCTTACGCCAACTACCGGCACAGGGCAAGCGAAGTGCTCAGCGAGATCTATGATAGCCGGAAAGACTACGATTCCGCTTTGTATTATTTTGCCTTATCAGACACGGCTTTTCCCTATTTGCATTTTTGCGGCAACGAATATGCGGCAAACGATATCCATACCGCTCTCCGCTACGCTGATCTCTATGAAAAAATGGGGAACCGGGATAAGGCCATCGAAGTTTTGCTGCCAGCGGCCTTCATTACACTCTCGGACAATTCGGAGGTCATTTCCCGGCTCAAACTCCTCCTGAACAAAAAGAAAAAGCTCAAAACCAAGCTGGATGCCGCTTTGGAACAGATGTATCCCAAACAGGACGAAGACGACGATTACCCGAGCTATTATTTCAAATTTTTAAACCTAGAAATAG
>CBINGV010000283.1:0-4795 GCA_966250255.1 uncultured Flavobacteriales bacterium
AGAGGCCAGGATCATCAGGACTCCAACATACAGCAAAGGCGAGTGTGTAGACGGGTCCTGGACAGCCATCATGATTTCATCAATTTTGAATGTCCCTACGGCCCCATACAACCAGGCTACGCCGAACAGCAAAACACCCGTTGCAAAAGCGCCGGTAAAGAAATATTTCATGGAAGCTTCTGTGGAGCGCAGGTCTTTCTTTTTAGAGCCCGCCATCACGTAGATCGGGATGGAAAGGATTTCAAGGCCGATGAAGAACATGAACAAATCCGTATAAGCAAGCATACAGAGCGCCCCGGAAAGCGAAAATAACAACAGGGAAATGTATTCGCCCGTATGCTCAGGCTCTTCCTTGAATTTGGCGTAACCGGCCAGGATGATCAGCAAGCCGAAAGAAAGGGCCACAATGCCGTAAAGGTTCGTCAGCCAGTCAAAAACCAGCCCGTCGTATTTCAGCCAGCTGTAAGGCCAGTTCATTTGATAGACCAGTGAGCTGATCGCTGTCAAAATCCCGATGGTGGCAACACTGACTACCAAAAGCGGCTTTTTCGCTAAGGCAATAAACATGGAAATCAGTCCGGTGGCAAAAATTACAATCAGTGCTTCCATTTAGTTCAGAATAGTTTGAGATGAATTAATAGTTTCCATTAAATGCTCGATGCTTGGCCCTACCAGGTTGAAAACAGTCTGCGGGAAAATACCGAGCGCCAGTACGAGGATGCCGATGATGAAGAACACCGCCCATTCGTTCCAGCTCAGGTCGCGGAACTCAGGGAGTTTCGGTGCGCCGAACATGCTCAGCTGGTAAGCACGCAGGGTATAAACCGCCCCGAACACCAGGGTCGAACCGGCAACCAGGCCGATGATCCAATGGTAAGCGTAAAGCTCTTTTAGCAGGAGGAATTCCCCGATGAAACCGCTCGAAAACGGAACCGAAACCGAGGCAAAACCGATCACGGCAAACCAGAAGCCGAATTTTGGCGCCAGTTTGGCCACACCGCCCAACTCGTATAAATTGCGGGTATTCGTGCGGTCTTCCAAAATTCCGGCAGCGAGGAACAAACCTACGGCCACCAAACTGTGGTTGATCATCTGCAGGAAAACTGCCGATAAAGAATCTTTGTTCCAGAGCAAGACACCGGCAGCGATCAATCCAACGTGCGAAATCGAAGCCAGGGCGAAAATGCGTTTGATATCATCTTGTTTGATCGCCATGATGGCCGCATAAACAATCCCGATCAGGGCCATCGTGATGCCGATGCACAACCAGCCGTCAAGCGCTTCGGGTGCCAGCGGGATCATCCAGCGGATCATGCCGAAGAAAGCCATCTTTAGCATCAGGGCCGAGAGGAGCATGGTGCCGCCCATCGGTGAAATCGTATACGTTTCCGGCTGCCAGGTATGGAAGGGGAATAAAGGAATTTTGATTGCAAAAGCCAGGAAGAAACCGCCCATGATCCAGTAAGCCGTTTTGGCCGAAAATTCTGCTGCTACCAGGTCATCGTAGGCAAACGATGCCGAATATACCTTGATGGTGATCAAAGCGGCCAGCATGCCCAGGGAACCGATGAAGGTATAAATGAAGAATTTCATCAGCGCCTTTTTGCGCTCGGCGGCCCCAAACCACAATGCGATTAGGAAAACCGGGATCAGGGTAATTTCCCAGAAGACATAAAACAAGAGGCCGTCCATTGCGGTGAATACGCCAAGCAGGGCAAACTGCATCAGGAATACCATCGCCACAAATTTCCGGTTCGAGCCGATTTCCTTGTCAAAATTGCTCAAAACAATCAGCGGGATAATCGCATTGGTGAGTAAAATCATCACCAGCGCCATGCCGTCATAGCCCATCTTCAGGGTCAGTCCGAACATGTTTTTGCATCCCGGGTCAAAAATAGTAACGAAATTGGTGCAGGAGCAGTAGGATACCAGGTGGATAATACCAACCACCAGCGATGCCGCCACACCTGTCAACGCAAGGTATTTCAGCGCCTGTTTGGGAACAAACAGACTGATTAACGTAAATGCTAAGGGAATAAGTAACAGTTCCAAAATCTACTATTTTAAATGATAAATGAAATAATACACAACCAGGCCGGCAATACCGAACACCATCCAGAGAATATAGCTGGAAACAATCCCCGACTGCCATTTGCGGACAATTTCCCCGGATTTTCCAACGAGGGAAGCAAAGCCGTAAACAATGCGGTTGAGCAGGGAAATTTCAATGATGTTATACGCGAATTTCGAGAGCCATTCGGTCGGTTTTACAAAAAGCGCATCGTAAATCTCGTCGAAGTAAAGCTTATTGGCTGAAAGCTTCGCCAGGCCGCTTTGCTGCGAATCGGCCACCGGTGTGCTGTTTTTCTTCACATAGAAAATGTAGGAAATCACCAGGGCGGCGAGTGTCACCACGGAAGCCGTGATCATCAGCATCATCGTTTGGCTGTCCGGCAAGTGGACGGCTTCGATGTTCGCGAGGCCAGCTGTCGTATGCTCCAGGAAATGGCCCATCCAGTGTGCCATTTTTTCGCCGAATAAAGCCGGGATATTGAGCGCACCGCCAATCACGGACAACACGGCCAGGATCATCAGCGGCAAAGTCATGTTCAGCGGACTTTCATGCAAATGGTGACGTTGCTCCTCCGTTCCGCGGAAAGTCCCGAAGAACACCACGAAATACAAACGGAACATATAGATCGCCGTTAACAGGGCAGAAAAAGCAAGTAAGCCATAAATCACCGGGTTGTGGTGCAAAGCGTGCGCTAAGATCTCATCCTTGGAAAAGAAGCCCGAAAGGAAAGGGAAACCGGCAATCGCCAGGGTCCCGATCAGGAAAGTAATGTGTGTAACAGGAATATATTTGCGCAAACCTCCCATCTGGCGAATATCCTGCTCGTGGTGCATCGCGTGGATCACACTACCCGAACCGAGGAAGAGCAAAGCCTTGAAGAAGGCATGTGTCGTTACGTGGAACATCGCTGCCACATAACCGCCCATCCCGAGGGAAACGAAAATGAAACCGAGCTGTGACACGGTTGAATAAGCGAGTACTTTTTTGATATCGTTCTGACGCATCGCAATGAAAGCCGAAACAAGCGAGGTGGCCAAGCCGACATACAGCATAATGTCCTGCGTCATTGGCGCAAGCTCAAAGAGGAAGTTGGATCGTACCACGAGGAATATACCGGCAGTAACCATCGTTGCGGCGTGGATCAGCGCAGAAACCGGGGTTGGTCCCGCCATCGCATCCGGTAACCAGGTAAAGAGCGGGATTTGCGCACTTTTACCGGTAGCGCCGATGAACAAACAAATCGTAATGCCGAACATCATCCAGGTGGATGGATTCACTTTTTCAACCAGGATTTTATCCGCCAGCTCGCGGTATTCCAGCGTGCCGAATTGTACCAGCAAGAGGAACAAACCAATCAGGAGTCCGAGGTCGCCCACACGGTTCATAATGAAAGCTTTGCGGGCTGCTGCGCTGTTCAGCAAGCCTTTTTTCTCGTCGCTGAAATGAAAACCGATCAGCAAATAAGAACAGATTCCAACGCCTTCCCAGCCGAAGAATAACATGAAGTAGTTGCTTCCGAGCACGAGGATCAACATCGCGAACACGAATAGGTTCAGGTAAGTAAAAAACTTATAATAGCCTTTGTCGTCGTGCATGTAACCCATCGAAAAGAGGTGGATCAGCGACCCTACACCTGTAATGATCAGGGTCATCCAGATCGAAAGGGCATCGACCTGCAGGCTGAAATTCAGCTTGAAATCTTCAAAATTCAAAAAGGAATACAGGTGCACCACTTTTGCTTCGTGCAGCTGGAAAAAGCCGGTCAGTGCCAGGGCGAACGCGCCGAACATCACCAGGGTCGCAAGCGATCCCACGATACTTTTCGGCAGCATTTTCCCAAGAACGCCATTGATGAGCGCTCCGGCCAGGGGCAGGGCTAATACGGTTAAAATGATCGTTTCTATTGTCATTACTTATCCTTTTAATTTGTTGAAAATACCTACGTCAATCGAACGTGAGTTGCGGTAAGCCATCACCAGGATCGAAAGGCCCACAGTTGCTTCCGCTGCAGCTACCACCATGATGAAAAACACGAAAATCTGTCCGTCCGCTTTTCCGAAATACGTGGAGAAAGCAACCAGCAAAAGGTTGGCTGCATTCAGCATCAATTCAATGCACATCAGCAGGATAATGGAGTTGCGGCGTGTCAATACACCGATTGCCCCGATGGCGAAGAGGACCGTTGCCAGGATAATGTAATACTGGATGCTGATCCCGGATTCAAAAACTGTTGCTAAAATCATCTTAATCGATTGTTTGTTTTTCACGTTTTGCGAGCAAAATAGCACCCACCATCGCTGAAATAAACAGGATGGAGGATACCTCGAACGGCAAGACGTACTTGGTAAATAACAACTGGCCCAGGTTTTCCACGAGGCCTCCCTGGTGATTGGCCATTTCTTCCGTTGCCTTGAGCACCACACTGTCTTTAATGGCGGCAACCAGCACAACAAGCAGCGAACCGCCGGCCAATCCGGCAGCCAGTTTCACCAGCAGGGAAGAACGGGGCTCATTTTCCTTGCTCAGGTTAAGGAGCATCAGAACAAAGAGGAAAAGGACCATGATCGCCCCGGCATAAACGATGATGTTTACTACGGCGACGAACTGGGCGTTCATCATGATGTAATTCGCTGAAATCAGGAAGAAGGTCAATACGAGGTAAAGCACGCTTCTTACCGGGTGCTTGCTCAGGACCACCATCAGCGCCGAACCGACAGTCAG
>CBINGV010000284.1:0-4785 GCA_966250255.1 uncultured Flavobacteriales bacterium
TAGGACCGAGGTTTTGCGGCTCACTCCACTCACCATCGGGCAATTTTACGATGCGGTAAATGTCACGTCCTCCAAAACCGCCCGGGCGATCGGAAGTGAAATACATGTTCAAACCATCCGGCGTAACCGTACAGTGGGTTTCCCAGTATTTGGTGTTCACTTTTCTCGGCTTGAAAATGTTCAGCTCGTTAAATTTATTGGAAGCGAAATCGGAGTAATAAATGTCACCGGCACCGGTAATATCCTGGTAAACATAGATTTTACGTTCGTCGGAGCTTACGGCAATGGTTGCTTCGTTTTGTTCCGGGTCGCAGAATTCGAGCTTGATCGGTTCCATCCAGGTACTGTCGAAATCGAGGTAGCTTACGTAGATATCTTCCGGGTAAATGTTGTAACGCGGGTCCGGCTTTACTGCACCGGCCGTGATCGTATCTTCCCATTTGCGGCGGGAAGTATAGTACAGGGCAGAACCATCAAGAGAAATAACAGGCGAGTATTCCGGCAGGGTCGTGTTTACCACATTCCCCAGGTTTTTCACCTTGTAATTACGTGGCGAAGCAATGATACGTTTTGCGTTTTCACACTGCTTGATATACAACTTGGCGTAAGGGATCAGCGGGGAGCCGTGCATCGTTTCTTTCAGGAACTTATTGAAAAAATCGATCGCTTTGTCCGGCTGTTCCATCAGGTGATAACAGCGCGCCAGGTGATAATAGGCATCCGTCGGGGAGCTTTTCTCGCTGGAAGAGTACATGTCGAAGTTCTTGTCCACATCCGTAGCGGCTTTTTCAAGCAAAGGCAAAGCGCGGATGAAATCAGCACTCATATCGAGGTAAATGTACCCGCGACGGTAGTTGTAGTTGGGGCTTTCCGGGTCAAACTGCAGGAGCTTGTCAGCCACGAGGCTAGCGTGGTAAAAATAGCCTTCCTGCAGCATGCGGGAATTTTCCACCACGAGGTCCTGCTCGGAAGCCGTGCTGATGATCCGTTTAAGTTCTGCGTCATCATACTGGCTTATCCCGAAAACAGGGAGCAGCAGCATCAGAAACAGGAAGTAGTTCATACGTTTCATAGTGTATCTAATCTAAGGGGAATTAAATTTCTCTGTTGGTATCGAATTGCTCAAGGTAATCGGCAACGCGTCTTACAAACTGACCGCCCAGGGAGCCGTCAACCACACGGTGGTCGTAGGAGTGGGAGAGGAACATTTTATGACGGATCCCGATGAAATCACCCTCCGGAGTTTCGATCACAGCAGGCATTTTACGGATGGCGCCCAGGGCAAGAATAGCAACCTGCGGCTGGTTGATGATCGGCGTACCCATCACGTTTCCGAAAGTTCCGACGTTGGTCACGGTGTAAGTGCCGCCCTGGATATCCTCCGGCTTCAACTTGTTGTCGCGGGCGTTGCGCGCCAGCTCGTTTACCGCTTTCGCGAGACCGGTCAGGTTCAGGCGATCGGCATTTTTGATTACCGGCACAATCAGGTTCCCGCTTGGAAGCGCGGTTGCCATACCGAGGTTAATGTCGCGTTTTTTGATGATCTGCGTACCGGAAACGGATACATTGATCATCGGGAAGTCTTTGATCGCTTTGGCAATCGCTTCCATGAAGATCGGGGTAAAGGTGATGCTTTCGCCCTCCCGTTTTTCGAATTCCTTTTTGACTTTGTTTCTCCAGTTCACGATGTTGGTCACGTCGGCTTCCACGAAAGAAGTAACGTGCGGTGAAGTGTGCTTCGACATCACCATGTGGTCGGAAATCAGCTTGCGCATGCGGTCCATTTCGATGATCTCGTCGCCTGGTCCCGGGATGATCACCGGCTCGTTTTTCGGAGCGGCAGCCGCAGGAGCGGAAACACTTGGCGTTTGTGCCGGTGCAGGAGCGGCCGGAGCTGCTACAGTTGTCGTTGCACCTTGTCCGCGGTTTTCAACATAAGCAAGGATGTCTTTTTTGGTAACACGTCCTTCTTGTCCGCTACCGCTGATGTTATCGAGCTCGTTGGCCGAAATACCTTCCTTGTCGGCAATGCTGCGTACAAGCGGGGAATAGAATTTATTGGAGGAAGAAACGATTTTCGGGGCATTGCCGTTCGCGGACGGAGCCGGGGCGGCTGCTTCGATTTTGACTTCGGCAGCAGCGGCAACCGGTGCAGCAGCTTCAGCTACAGGAGCGGCACCTGATCCGTCGGTAGAAATGATTGCAATCACATCGCCTACCTGGGCTACCTGGTCTTTTTCAAAAAAGCGCTGAATGAGCACGCCTTCAGCTTCGGAAGGAAGCTCATTGTCTACTTTATCGGTCGCAACTTCAACCAAAGGCTCGTCCATTTTGACGCTTTCGCCGATGTTTTTTAACCAATTTGTGATAGTAGCTTCTGTTACACTTTCCCCCATTTTAGGAAGTCTGATCTCAATTTGTGCCATTTTGCGTTCTGAATTTTGAAAAATTTTGTGCGAATTTAATCAAAAAAATTCAATTCGAAGCCACTAAACCGAATTTGATCGAAAGTTAAGAGGCCTTAGGTTTTAAATGCTGAAAAACAAAAGGAGCCTGTCATTTACGAGCAGGCCCCCTTTGGCTTATTTATGATAAAAGTGTACGGATTTACGCGCTGACCACGATCTTTTTCACTTCTGATTTTTTGCCCTGTTCGAGGTGCAGGAAGTAAACTCCTTTTTCGAGCGGGGAAAGGTCCAGGCGCTGGTTCATTTCCTTGTCAGGGCTGCTGTTTATTTCTTCGATCAGCAGTTGCCCGGCAGCGTTGTATAATTTCAGTTTAAGTGGTTCGGAGGAATTGTTTTTATAGCTGATGTTGACGATGTCACGCGTCGGGTTGGGTGAAATTTCCAGGCTTTCGAAGCTTTTGCCCTTGCGGGTTTTAATGCTTTCCGGCAGATTTTTCCGTTCTTCGTCGCTCAGCGGGTTAATTTCCATTTTGCGGGCCACGAATACACGGATTTCCTTTTTCACGCCTTTTTCGCCGGGTTCAAGCCCCGTTTGTTTTTCGATGTCCTCCATCAGGATCTCAATTTCCTGTTCCAGGGCATCGATGTCGCCGTCAAATTCTTTGATGATGATTTTTTCATCGCCTCCGTGGCGGATCACCTTGCCGTTTTCATCGATTTCGATCACCAGGTGGTCTTCGAGGGCGCCTTCCGGCAGTGGAATCGTAATTTTTTCACCGTTTTCACCTTCGCCCTGGATCATTTCGTGGTGGCGCATAATGATCACATCACCTTCGGGATGCGCTCCGTTTTTGTCGTGGAACATCCTGACGTGGGCATCCATTCCCATACGTTCCAGGAAAGCGTGAACTTCGGCGGGATCAGTGCTCTCAAAACAGGTGTCGATCTGCGTTACCGCACCGTTTTTATTTTCGTCGGTTTTGACGCAAACTTTCATTTTTTTTACTTCACCGTGTTTGCCGACAGAGGGACTGCCTTTGGTGGTCTCCTGGGCCAGGAGGCTTGTGCTTAAAAACAACACAAGGAGTAAGATCATCTTGTTCATAATTTCAGGTTTTGAATTGTTTACAGGGCAAAGGTAGGAAAGGCCTTTTTGTGCCGGAGTTAAACAAAGGTTAAAGCCGGTTAAAGAAAAGTTAAAGTTGTTTGAAATGCAAGCGCTTTCGGCTATTTTTGCTCAGTGAAGATGAACAGGTACAAACTGCTGGCGGTTTCTTTTGCTTTGGTATTGATCGGTACCCTGGCCATCCAGGCATATTGGGTCAGCTCGGTGATTGCTGCCAAAAACAAACAGTTCGACGATGCCGTGTTTACGGCTTTGCAGGCAACGGTGGACTTACTGGAACAGCGGGAAAACGTGACCTTCATTCAGCATTTCGAAAGCGATAGCCTGTTTGCAGCAAAGTTACCGCATCAGGTTGAGGAAGATATCCGGATTATTACGAAATCGTCCGCTTCGCACCGTAATCACCAGGTGGAGTTCAAGCTGGACACGGATTCGATGATTCATGAAATTCACGGTCAGAAGGAAGTGAAGGCTTTGCATAAAACGATTGTCCTGTCCTCGGATACGATGATGAAAGTGAAGCTCAGGAAGGGAAATGAGCTGGCTGCGCTGGATTCCAAATTATCAAAAATCAATGTGCTCATACATAAATTGGCAACGAACGAAAGTGATTTTTTGCTGAAAATCCCTGCAGGAGAAGAGGTGGAAAAAATGATGGCGTCCATGCTCAGGAAAAGCAACATGGATCTCGCTTTTTTCCTGGGGATCAAACTGAACGATGAGCTTCGCTACAAAAGCAAAGCGGCAGATTCGACGGCTGTGTTTACCTCTCCTTACCACACGGAAATTTTCCCGAACGATGTCCTGAACCGCGATGGAGAATTGTATGTCGCTTTCCCGGGAAAACAGGCGTATATTTTTTCGAATATCCATTGGCTGCTGTGTGTGCTGCTCGTGTTCACGATTTTGCTGATCTATATGTTTTATGCAACGCTTTCGAACTACAAAAAGCAGAAGAAACTCAACGCCATTAAGTCGGATTTCATCAACAACATGACCCACGAGCTCAAGACACCGCTCGCTACCATTCAGGTGGCTTCGGATATCATTCTCAAGCAGAGCGGCGATCCGGAAAACCAGGTGTATCAAATGGCGCGGGCCATCAAGGAGCAGGGAAAACGCATGGATGAAGATGTCAAAAACATGCTGCAGGCCGCTTTGCTTGACCATGCGGGGAAAATGGAATTACACATTTCGGTTTTTACCATGAGGGAACTCCTGGAAGAAGTGCGCCGTACTTTTGCTTTGCTG
>CBINGV010000285.1:0-4772 GCA_966250255.1 uncultured Flavobacteriales bacterium
CACCAGTGAAAAACTAACGGCCGTCCGGCATTGCAACGGCACCGACTGGTGGATCATCACCCATGATATGAGTGCTGCGGGGAGCAATACATACCGGGCCTGGCGTTTCAGCTCCGCCGGGCTGAGCAATATGACGACTTCTTCAGCGGGTACCACCTTCCTGAGCGGAACACCCACCCAGGCCATCGGCTGGATGGTCGGGAATCACACGGGCAACCGCATCGCAACCGCCTGTTATAACAAACAAACGGTTGACCTGGCTGATTTCGATAATAACACCGGTTTGGTTTCCAATGCGCGCATTTCCACCGGTCTGGCAACCGTTTACGGCCTGGAATTTTCACCCAACGACAGCAAGCTTTACGTAGCTTCCGGAAGCTCGGTCTTCCAATACGATGCTACAACAGCTACCTCAGCCACTTTTCATGCATCCAAAAGTGCCGCCCTGAATGCGGTGGATGCCGCGCGTTCCATGCGGATCGCTTCCAATGGGAAAATCTACCTGGCCCGGGGCAGCTCCAACTGGATGGCGGTGATCAATACGCCGAATAACGCGGCCGGGACCTGCGGATGGGTGGCCAACGGGGTGAATATGGACCCTGCGTTTAACGGTTTTCCGGCGAATACGATGTCGCTGCCCAATAATTACAAATTCGGGAACCCCTGCGTTATACTGGCTGTCGATTGGTTGAGCTTTGATGCGAAACTGCTCAATGAGCACCAGGTGAAGCTCGGCTGGTCAACAACAAGCGAACGGAATTCAGCGCATTTCATCATTGAGCGTTCAGCCGACGGGATTTTTTTCCAGGAAATAGGAAGCTTAGCTGCTGCCGGAAATACGGACAAAATCCACGAGTATGCATTCCTGGACGACAGTTCCCTGGTGGGGACATCCTATTACCGCCTGCAGGAAATCGATTTCGATGGGAGCAGCCACCAGTCGGAAACGCGGGTAATTGAAAACGATTGTCTTTCCTTTTATCCGAACCCAGCCGCGGCATACACCCGGATCAATTTCCCGAAAAAAGAGGTGGACCACAGCTGTGTGCTTTTCCTCTACGACAGCGGGGGAAAACTGGTGCAGCATTTTTCTAAAAAGGCCGGGCAAAGCAGTTTATTGCTTGATCTCAGCACATTCAGCAGGGGTGTTTACCTGCTCCGTATGGGTGAGCTGCATACGCGCCTCATCATCGAATAAAGCTTGAAAATCAAAAACGAAAGCCGATGAAGGTAATGTCATCCGTTTGTTCGGTGTTGCCTTTCCATTTGTGGAGCTTGGAGCGGATTTCACGCAGCTGCTCTTCCATGGGCGCTTCCGGGTGTTTTTTGAGAATTTCCAGCAAACGTTTGAGCGTAAACTTTTTATGGGTGCTTTCACTGAACTGGTCCTGGATGCCATCGCTGAAGAAATAAAAAGCTTTCGGATCGCTCACGTCAAGCGTATATGTATTGTACTTGTTGAAATTGGCCTCCGGAAGGTCGCCGATGTGCTTCGATTCGCCGCGGTGGATTTCAAAGCCTTCATCGCTGTAAGTCATGAATTTTCCGCCGGCACAGGCATACTGGCAGCTGTTTTTCTGGTGATCGTAAATCAACACCAGCATTTCCATCCCGTCGCGCAGGCTCGAATTTCCCTGGCGCGGCAGGATGCCCACGAGTTTTTCATCCATTTTGCTCAGGATTTTCCCGGGGTTCAGCACCTTGTCTTCGTTGATGATCTGGTTGATCAGGTTGATGCCGAGCAGGGTCATGAAGGCGCCTGGTACGCCGTGACCGGTGCAATCCGAAAGCACGAAGATCGTTTTCTGGTTCAGGCGCTCAAACCAGTAAAAATCGCCGCTGACAATGTCTTTCGGCTGATAGAGAACGGCAAAATCACGGAAACAATGCTCAATTTTGGCTTGGTCGGGCAGCAAATTGTACTGGATGGTTCTTGCATAATTGATGCTTGACGTAATATCTTCGTGCTGCGCCTCGATCACCTTTTGCTGGTTACGTTTTTCAGTAATATCGCGGGCAATGCATAAAAAGCCCTTGATGATCTTTGTGGAGCCGAAGGCATAAAGCAGTGTTGTATTTTGCCCCACCCAAATCTCGGTGCCGTCTTTTTTACGAATGATGATCTCGTTGTAGGTGTTGCGGAATTGCTCCTCGTAGAATTTGCGTACGGCAGGCTGCTGGAAAACGTTTACAATAAACATCGAATCGCGGCCGATCAGCTCGCTTTCCTCAAAGCCGAGAATTTCCTGGAACTTGTTGTTCACATATACGAAATTCCCGTTGATATCGACGTAATAAATCAGGTCCTGCGCATTTTCAACCAGGGATTCGTAATTGCTTTCGATGGCTACGCGATCCGAAATGTCCTGCCCGAAAACCACCTTGATTTTTTTCGAAAAGCTTTTGCAGGACCATTCCATCCAGTTTACCGTTCCGTCCGCTTTTTTCATCGGGATCACGTGTTTCTGCTCGTCCTTGAACTCGTGGGCAAGGTCGATTACCCGCTTGCTCAAATCCTGGTCTACGAAACGGTTCAGCGAGGAAATGCCCTTATTGAGGTATTCGTTCGGGTTGATTCCCAGGGCGCCGTAGCTGTTTTCGCTGATGTAGGTGATTTTATTGTCCTGGCTGAAGGCGATCGCCACAATATTTCCCCGGTTGATGATGCCCGAAATAAAGCCCAGCTTTTGAAGCGATTCGTTGCGGATGTAAGTCGTGAAAATAGAGAGACAGATCGACACCATGATGGCGATGATGAAAAGCACTTCGTTGAAGGCAGAATGATCCAGCAGAAAAACAATGGATACAGCTGAAAGCACATGAAAAACCGATAGGATGATCACCTCGAAAATTTTGTTCAGTACAAAAGGCGTAAAGGAGGTTGTCAGGGAAATAACAATCACATAAAAAGGATGGATTTCCGACTGGTAGGCGCCGATGTAACACTGCCCGACCACAACGAACAAGCCGATCTGCAGCAGGTATTTGTTGATTTTTGGAAAAGGATGGCGAAACACCGAAAGCAGGAAAAGCAGGAACAGAATGATCCCCGCCAGGCTGTTCAGGGTGTTCAGGCGCGGCAGGTTGTCCTCCAGGAAAGGCGCCAGGTAATTGGCCCCGGTATTGGCCACCAGGCCAAAGGCCAGGATAAAGCTCCGGACGCGGGAATTGATCTCCAGGTTTTGGTTTTCAATGACATGGCTGAGCTCAAAGCTTTTGGAGCGGTCCAGCACAATCACATTGGCCAGTGCGATCGAGAGGATCAGGAAAAGAATGAACCATTTCGATTTCCAGAACGGGGTGTCTTTCACAATTTTATAGCTCGCCACCGGGCTGAAATTCATGCCGTCATAGGTGGAGCGCACCTGGAAAATATATTCCTGGTCGGAAAGATTGGAAAAATAGGCCTCTGTTTTGGGGGTCAGCTCGCTCCAGGACCTCGTTTTGCCCTTCAGGCGATAGGTATACTGGATGCCGTTGAGCTTGGGGTTGAGCGCCAGGTAGCTGATCTTAATGAGCTCTTCGTCGGAATTGAAGAGGCTGTTATCTTTTTCTTTAAGCTGAAAAATCAGCGGGAGGGGAGGGTCCGGCAGGTATTCGAGCTTTTCGGTGTTGACTACAAACATCCCTTCAATCGTTCCCAGGTAAATGTAAGGCCCATGCTGGAAATTCGAGCGCATGTGGGTTTCAAAACCGCCAAAACCATTATTGTTGTTGTAATGAAAATAGTTAATCACATTGCCCAGGTGATCAATTTTAAGCTTGGTGATCCCCACATTGGTTCCAATGATCAGGTTGCCGTAAGGATCCGAATTGAGGTTGTAAAACAGTGTCGAATTGAAGTATTTTTTGTCTTCGATCACCACGTATTCCTCCCGTTCTGTAATCCCCACAATTTTTTTATCAAAGGAAAACCAGGCCGTTCCGTAGCTGTCGGTGCAGGAAACGCCCGAATAACTGCCTTTCGTGTTGAAGCGACCGCTGATTTTGCCGACTTTCTGCGAGGCATTTTCCAATTCAAAAATACCGTCGTTGGTTCCGAAATAAATTTTGTTCTGGTGGCGGTTTACCTGGGCGGTGTAAATATGACTGGCGACTTTCCAAGCGATTATTTCCTGATTTTTCCCACTTTTTGCATCGTAGCACCACAAGCCTTTTCCTTCGGGCGAATAAAACAGCTTATCGCGGAAAGCGAACACAAACAGTACCCGCTGTTCGGTTTCGATTCCCCGGAAAAGAGGAAACCCCTTTCCGTTAAAGCTCACCAGGCCGCGATCACTGGCAAAAACCGTCTCTCCAAGGAATTCCGTTTGCCCGTAAAGGCGCACATTATACGTCCTGAAATCCGGCAGCTTGTAGGAACTGTAGGAGGTTTTGCCGTCAAAATTGCTGACGAAAACTTCCCGGTTTTTATTCCGGAAAATGAAACTGATCAGGGGATCCTGGTAAACCGGGTGCAGGTCAATTTTCGTAAAAGGCTCGTCGGAAATCTTAAAAATGCCCGCATTGGCGGATGATGCCCAGAAATCATTGTTCCGGTCGATGAACAGGTCCCGGAATACAAAATTGGTTTTGGTCGTATTCTTCGGAATGAAGGTGAAGCGCTCACCGGCATAATGAAAAATCTCGTTGCGTTCGTTCAGGCCGAATACCACGCGGTTGCGGGCGTAGACCTTGATGAACCGCAGCTCCGGGGCTGTTTCATTTTTCTTTTTCTGCCGTGAAAAAATGGAACCTTCCTTGTTGAGAAAAACCAGGTGTGACGCGTTTTT
>CBINGV010000286.1:0-4743 GCA_966250255.1 uncultured Flavobacteriales bacterium
ATCGAAATCACCGGAAATGATCACATACGGAAGCTGGCGTTCGTCCAGTTCCCTTCGGATGCGGTCGAAATGCCATTGCCGCAGTTGGGGGAATTCGCGGGTGCCGTCGTCCTCCCAGGGAATATCGATGTCCATCAGCAGAAAAAGGTCATAGCGGCGTTCCCGGCTAAGCTCAATAACTTGCGGCAGGCAGCTTTGGAAGTAAATTTCACTCCAGATTTGGGTCACGATAGCGTCCGTGTCGCAAAACAACAGGCGGTCAGCCGTGCGGGCTGCCAATTCTTCCCGTTCTGCTTGTCCACGGGCAATTTCAGGGAAATCCTCCAGGGAGAGCCGGCCGTTTTTTGCCACGAAATATTCCCGGCCGTATTCTTCCACGAAAGCGGTGTTGAAATGCAAAGCCAGTTTTTGGGCGAGGGTGCTTTTCCCGGTTGATTCGGGGCCGGTCAGTACGATGCGTTTCAGGTAATGCGGACGTACAGCCGGGGGAATATGTTCCCAGTGGAGCAAAGGTTGCCGGCGGATCATACTGGCCGAAACAGGGAAGTGCTTCCGTTCGCGATATACCAGGACATGAGAGATTTGAAGGCGTTCGGCTACTTCAAAGCCGTAATCTTCCGAAGAAAAAAATACTTCCGCATCGCCAGCCTCGCGTTTCAGCAAGGGCAGCCAGTAATCCCAGAAATCAGGGCTTTCATGCGGGTAGGAGGGAACCTCGTCCGTGACGTGCACCAGTTTTGCGTCCGGGACCAATTCCTGCATCCAGTCAAAACGGAGTTTGCCCGCCAGCGGCTCCCGTTCAACGGTACACACGAGCACAGTCAGCTCATCCACCTGTCCCATAGCTGTTCGGATCAGGTGCAGGTGGCCGGCATGCGGGGGCATGAATTTGCCTAAGACGAAGCCTTTGCGGTATGCTTTAATTTTTTCCAATCCAGGTAACCTTTAATCGCGAGCAGCAGGAAGAGGCCGTAAATGGCCGCCGAAAGATACAACTCTTTGTATAAAAACAGCAAAATGTACAGGAAATCCGCCAGGATCCAGAGCAGCCAGTTTTCGAGGTACTTTTTGGCCATCAGCCAGTTGGCAGTGAGGCTTAAGGTTGCCACAAAGGCATCCGCCAGCGGAAGGCTCGCCTGTGTGTAGCGGTATAAAATCCAGGCCCAGAGCAGCGTAAAGCTAAGAATGAACCCGGCATAGCTGATCCATTTTTTGGGGCTTAAACGCAAGACTTCAAAGCTGTCTTCCGGGCCTTTTTGCGTCCAGTGGTACCAGCCCCAGGCTCCCTGGATGAAAAATACGACTTGCAAAACCATGTCGGCATAGAGCCGGACCTGTAAAAAGAGAATGAAATAAGCCGAAACCCCGATCAGGCCGGCTGGCCAGTTCAGGATATGCTTGCGCACAGCCAACCCGATGCAAAGCAGGCTGAAAAGAACGGCTATGACTTCAGTGAGGGACATCAGAAGCGGAATTTAAACGTAAGAAAAGCCGAACGGGTGGCCATTGCAAAATACCAGGATTGACCGGACTGCACATAACCCGAAGTATAATATTTCCGGTTCAGCAGGTTGTTTGCGACAAGCTCCACGCTGTGGTTTTTCAGGAATTGCCAGCGTAGTGCGGCATTCAGCAGGAAAACTTCCGGAACCTGGTACAAGGCATTGTTTGTGTTGTCCAGGTAAGAGGCGCTGACATAGCGGCCGTCCAGGCTGAGTTCAAGCGTTTTTACCGGCTGGTAGATCAATCCAAGGTTGGCAATCAGCTCAGGAGTGAGCAAAGGCTTCACGTTCGTGTAAGTCAGGGAATCGTAGTCTGTTGTATAGGATTTGATCCGGTTTTTCCCGGCGTTCACTTGTGCCGAAACCCGGAAGTGCTTGTTGATGCGGGCAAGCAGGTTTAATTCAAGGCCCCGGCGGTAACTGGCGGCCACATTTTTACGGAGCGGGAGCCCGATATAGCTCAATTGGCCGATGGCCGCAATCTCCTGTCGGAACTCCATGGCATAGAGGTTCAATTCTCCCTTGATACCTGTGCGATCGATCTTATAGCCGGCTTCCAGGTCCATGACCGATTCGGGCTTAACCCGGCTGAAGGTACCGATTTCCGGATAATTCAACGAGTCCAGGTTGTCGTAACCGGCAAAGAGGTCATTGCGGGTGGGTTCCCGGCTGGTTTTTCCAAAGGAAAGGTAGAGGCGGGAATGTAAAAAACGATAGTTTACGCCGGCTTTCGGGTTAAAGAATTGCCAGTTGATGTCCTGTGCCCCGACTCCGGCGAATTGGTCCGGTTCGTAGCGGAAATAAACCAGGCGGTATTGCAGGTCAGCGTAAAAATTTAGCCTGTTCAGGCGGTAATTCAGCTTGGCAAAAGAGGAAAATTCCTGCTTATGCCCGGTGTTGAGATAAAGCAAAGTACTTTCCGCCGGCAGGATGGAAGAAAAATGATCCCGGGCATAGCTACTGGCATTCAGTCCCGTCGCCAGGTAAAAATGCTGGCGCTGGTATTGGTAGCTGAGCAGTGAGCCGTAATAATGCGAAGCTACGGCAAAACGGTACAGATCAGGCGAAAACATGATCGAATAGCCCCCTTCCAGCCGGTTATAAAAAACAGTTGCGTTGAGCTGATGATACCCGCTTTGGCGGCTGTATTGCAGCATGGCGAGGTTTTGACTGAAACGGTCTTTTTCATCCCGGGTGAGTAAATTTGCCCGGTAATTGATTTTCAAAAGTGAATCCGGTGCTGCAAGATAGGCCATCTGGTTTTCCGAAAAACCACTGAAACCGGTCAGTTTCAACAAAGCCTTCGGCATAAAATAGGCTGCACTGTAAAAAAAGGATTGTCCGGCCGAACCCGAATGCTCCCGGAAACCATCCGATGAAGTGTTTGAATAACGTCCGTAAAAAGCCCATTTTGAGGGCAATACACCGGTATTGAACTCCCCGTTAAGGCGATAGGAATTAAAAGAACCGATACTCGCGTTGAGCTCCGTATAAGCGCTGTCCTGCAGGGAAACGGATTCGAGGCTCACTGCCCCGCCAAAAGAAGCGGTGCCGTTCGTACTGGTTCCTACGCCCCGTTGCATCTGCACCGAACGGATGCTCGACAGGAAATCGGGGAAATTTGAAAAATAAGCCCCCTGGTCTTCCGGCTCACACAAAGGAACACCGTTCAGGGTGAAATTAATGCGCGTCTGGTCAATTCCCCGCAGTCTGAAATACGAATACCCGCTGAAGTTTCCCCCGTCCGAAACCCAGGTAACGGAGGGTGTGCGAGCTAACAATACCGGCATTTCCTGCCCGAAATACTGCTGTTGAATTTGTGCCTCATCCAGGCTGCTTTCCGTGAACGGCGCAAGCGCTTTTACCCGGATGATACTGATAGCAACTTCTTCCAGGCTGATTTTTTGTACGCTGTCCTGGCTGAAATAAGAGTCCGGCAGCCAAAAAAGAAGAAATAAAGCGATGATTTTTTTCATAAAACGTGTCCTTGTGCCAATTCATATAAGTGATCTGCCTTTTCGGAAATCATTTCCGTCCAGTAGACTTTGTTTAACCATTTTTCAGGAATACCGGACACGCCGTAATAAGCGCCGGCCAACTGCCCGTAAACCGCACCGGTAGTATCCGCATCGTCGCCCAGGTTCACAACCTGGAGTGCGCCGCTTTCGAAATCATCCGTCCGGTAAAATGCCCAAAGTGCCGCTTCCAGGGTTCTGACTACGTAACCCGAGCCGTAAATCCGGGGTGGTTCTTTGCTTTTATAAGAACCCATGCGCACTTCATTGACCGGCTCACACATGGGATTTTCTTCCCAATATGCCGGGAGTAAGGAGAAAGCTGGATCAAGCAGGCGATCCTTTGGAAGTCCCTGTAAAGCTCCGGCAATTAGTTCGGAATAATAAACGCAGGCATCTACGCATTGCGGTGCGGCATGGGTCGTTTTGGAGCTCCAGGCAGCACGGCTCAGGAGTTTCTCCGGGTGCCGGGCAAAAAACAAAGGAATAGGGGCG
Source organism: uncultured Flavobacteriales bacterium (assembly GCA_966250255.1). Lineage (GTDB taxonomy): Bacteria > Bacteroidota > Bacteroidia > Flavobacteriales_D > Crocinitomicaceae > M2408. The sequence continues at coordinate 4,013 of CBINGV010000286.1, forward strand.
AGGCGCATCAGGGAACCATTGCCGGCATTGCTTACGGAAGGATCGCCACAAAAAGATTCACCTGTCCGTTCGAACTGCTCAAGGGCAATCCGGGTGGCATTCCCGATATCAAAGCAGCGGCCGGTACAGCTGTTGTAGCCTTTCCGGTACCAGTCCAGGTATTTGGCCATCTGGTCAAAAGCATCGAACTTTTTTCGTTCGATGAGGCTGTCAGCCAGGCAGAGGGCCATGGAAGTATCGTCGGTCCATTTTCCGGCAGTCAGGCCAAAAGGCCCGCCGCCAACAATATCCGTAATCGGCTGGAAGGTGCCGGGGCGCGTAAATTCAAGCGTTGTTCCGAGCGCATCGCCACAGGCAAGCCCTAACAAGGCCCCGCGGTAACGGTCTTTCGGATCGGGTGTATTTTCTTTTTCCTTACTCATGGAATAAGTGGTGTTCTGTTGTTAGAAATTCGTAAAAATCATCAGCAAGCGCCTGCAGGTAGTCCGTTCCTTCCACTTCCCGGAGCATATATTGCGGTAATTCCCCCATTCCGTAGCGCCCGGCCAGGATCCCGGTGACGATGGAGGCCAGCGAATCGACATCCCCGCCTAAACAGATGCTGTATTTGAGGCCTTCAAATGCATTTTGGGCATGTTTGATGAAATACAAAGCCGAAACAGCCGTATACATCGCGTTGGATGACAGGCCGTGAAGTCCCGGGATAAATTCTGTTAAAGGCTGTGGTCCGC
>CBINGV010000287.1:0-4716 GCA_966250255.1 uncultured Flavobacteriales bacterium
CAAATGGGCACCGCAGCCTTATCCGTATCCAGGTAATTGTTAAGGATCCCATGGAAGAAATAGGTTACCAGGGCCATTACCATCGCCAGGATCAAGACCCGCATTTCGTGGTCTTTTTTGTCATAGGAATTGTACAGCGTAATTCCCAGGTAGAACATCGCCGAAACGATCGCCAGGATACTCAGCAGCCCCATAAAACCCATTTCGGCCAATGGCCCCAGGTATTCGCTGTGGGCATTTCCGCCATCCCCAAAATTGGTTGAAATGATCGTCAGGTTTTCCGGCTCCTGGAAGCGCGCATACTCAAAGGCATACGTCCCCGGCCCAAACCCGAAAAACGGGCGCTCCTCAAACATATCCAACGCACAGCTCCAGCGATTGATGCGCTCCAGGTTGGAAGCATCCGTTGTTACATTCGACACGCTTTCGAGACGCTCGCCGAATTCTTCCGTCGTATGCTCGGCATCATTCCGTTCCAGGCTTTGCTGGATGCTCGTCCAGGAAAAGAAAATAAGCAATGCTGCCGCCAGGCTCACGGAAGCAACCCAGGAAAACTTGATTTTTAATTTGATCAGCGCCATAACCATCAAAGCCACAACGATGCTTAGCCAGGCGGCCCGGGTGTAGGAAAAATAAAGTGCCGTCACATTGATAATGAAAATCGCTACCAGCAAAAACTGCACAATCGGCCGCTGTTTTTTGGAAAAATAGAGCCCAACCACCAAAGGCAGGATGAAAGCCACCAAAGCGCCATAAATCGTGTGGTCTTTAAACAAAGGGTTCATTACCCAATGGCCTTCCTTTTCACCAAACTGGTAAGACGCGTGTACAAAAAGCGTATACAGCATCGTAATGGTCATACCGCAAATAAAAAGCCACAGGAAAACCAGGATATTCCGGCGCTTTTGAAAAACTACGGTGCCATAAAGCAAAAGCGGAACGATAAACCAGAGCCGGGCGAGCAGAAATTTAAACGAAACCATCGGGTTAGAGCTTGTAATGGAGGTTACAGCCATCCAAAAAAGATAAAAAGCCACGGCCCAGACCAGGTAAGACCGGAAAACATAAACCGGGAAGATTTTTTTCCTCAGGTGCATCCCCACCACCAGGAGCATAACCCCGAAAAGCATCGGTTCTGTGGGGATAAAAAGTCCGAAACTCTCAGTATACTCTTCAATATTGATGGAAAGCGGTGTAAAGAAAAAGAGGATCAGGAAAGTTGATTCCGTGTGAAAAACCGCCCCGTAAATCGCCAATAAGACTACTGGAATCAAGCAAAAATACCAGCTGTCCTTCCAGATGAAATACAGGGAAAGCGCACAAAAAAGCGAGCAAAAGGCCAGCAGCCATTTATATTCCCGGAAGATCGGCACTAGGCAATTTTTCTGAGTTCACGAATACGGTCCTGGACCAGCAAGCCGAAAATGCTCAGGATGAAGGTTGCAAACGTCACCACCAGGATGATGATCGCTTTTTTAGGTTTCTCCTTTTTATCCGCTACTACCGCACGTTCTACAACGAATTTATGGGTAAAATCCGTATTGGCATCCGACTCCGCCTGTTCGTAAGCATCCTCGAATTTAGCGATACTCGTCAGTTTTTCATTTCGCAGCATGGAAAGTCCGTCAAACTCGGCGCCGTACTTAATGTTCACATCCATCTGGTTTTTGAAATAGGCTTTGTCTGCTGCACCTTTCGCTTCGTTATACGCCTGGAAAATATTGGCGCGTGTTTCCGTGTGCACCACCCCGATTTTGGAAAGGGAGTCCAGTTTCGCATTGATCACCTTAAGGGAGCTTTCGAGCAATTCCCGTTTCCGTTTGTTGATCCCGAAGGCAGGAAGCGTACGCTCTTTTACCATCTGGTTTTTCACCGTATCGATCAGGTCAACAATTTTATTGGCAATCTCAGCTGCCAGGAAGCGGTCGCGGTCAAGCACATCTATCTGGATCGAGCCGAATTTCGTGCGCACAAAACGAATGTGCTCGCTATACGCCAGGTTAAGCTTATAATTTTTATTGGCATCGTTTTTATCGATCTCATAGTGTTCCATCAGCTTGTAGCGCTGCACGAGAATATCGCGGATGCGGGAAGAGGATAAAATCTGTACGAGCTGCTCCGCCTGCTCTTCTTCCCCGAAATCCATCGAAGAGGCCTTCGCATTACGCTGTTCGGAAAATGAAACCGTACTCGTTGCAGCCGGGAAAACGATGGCCGTAGATAAAAACAGCGGAGTCATCAAAAAAGTATAAACAGTGGTCAGCACGGCTACAGACAAAGTGATGATGCTGATGATTTTTCGTTTTTTCCAGATGAACAATAAGAAATCCACCCTTCCGGATTCCACGTTTTCGTTTTTCTGCTCCATAAGTTAATTTTCGATGCGAAGTTACAATTTAAATGTTTACAGCCATGGCGGCCGGAAATAAAAAAACCCAAACAGCTAACGTTTGGGTTCACTTTATATTGTTTCTGGATTTACAATTTAGCGCTGTTCTCTTCCAAAAATTTCAGGAAGCTTTCATAGTCTTCCATGGACATGCTGAAAGTTGTGCTGGAGTTGTTGTTGTTCAAACGGATAAATGGCACCCATTTCCCGGTAACTTCTTTCGCAGCTGTACCGGATACTTCTTTCCAGATGTAGGTACCGGAAGCATCGCGGTTTACGATTTTACCTTCGTAGTACTTTTCTTTCGTTTCGATGAAGTATTTTTCTTTTTTGGTTGCAGGCGCTGTTGCAGTCGCTTTATCCAAAACAAACGTAGCCCCGATTTCATGGCCCCAGGCATTGGTAAATGAAATTTCAACGCTTCCGCTTGCCGGTGTGCCGAAATACTTGGACTGCATGTTCTTCATCGTGGAGATCAATTCACTAACACCGGATTTGGTGAGATCAATGAATTTAACATCACTGGCTGCAAACCCTTTTGTATCGAGTACAAGGTGGTTTTCACTGGTGTTTGTTCCCAGGTTTTTGATGCTGACCATAGACGCTTTGAAATCGAGGATTTTACCTAAATCGGTAAATGTTTTCTCAACATAAGCACCCTGGTTTTGCGCAAAAGAATACGCAGAAAGTACTAAAGACGCGAGTAGAATAACCTTTTTCATAATTAAAATTTTATTTTTCCGGTAATACCAATTACTGTACCAAAAGTAAAATTGGCCTCCAAAATTACAATTTTAATGGATAAAATCCCAAAAAAAAGCGTAAAATTTATTTTTTGAGGGCGATCCGGAAAGTTGTTCCCTTGCCGCTTTCCGATTCAAGCACGAAAACCTTGCCTTTGTGGTATTCGTTCACGATCCGTTTCACGAGCGAAAGGCCGAGGCCCCAGCCGCGTTTCTTGGTGGTAAAGCCCGGTTTGAAAATCGCCGTCAGCTGGTTCTTCGGGATTCCTTTCCCGCTGTCGCGGATGTCAATAAAGACTTGTTTCCCGTCTTCAAAGAGGCTTACATCAATTTTGCCTGCACGATCAATGGAATCCACCGCATTTTTGATGATGTTCTCGAAGACCCATTCCATAAGCGGGGGATTGTGGCGGGCCATGACGCTCTGCCCCGGATGATGGAAGGTCAGCTCAATTTTATTTGAAATGCGCGTGCGCAGGTAGCCGGTAACCTTGTCGATTGTCGCAGAAAGATCTCCGGTTTCGAGCTTGGCCTCCGACCCGATTTTGGAAAAACGGTTCGTCACCGTTTCCAGTCGTTCCACATCCTTTCGCATTTCACCCACCATGCTTTGGTCAATGTTTTCATTTTCCAGCAATTGCACCCAGGCCATGAGGGAGGAAAGCGGGGTTCCGAGCTGATGCGCCGTTTCCTTGGCCATTCCCGCCCAAACCTGGTTTTGCTCAGCTTTCCGGAAGGTTGAAAAAATCAGATAACCGATGAAAATAAACAAGCCGATAATGAGGAACTGGATATACGGAAAATACTGCAACTGCTTCAATTCGGGGCTATTGTCGTAAAGCAGCAGGCTGTTTTGCCGGTTCGAAAAAATGATCTCTATCGGTTCGTTTTGCAGTAAAAAGTAAGCTTTGGTTTCTTTGAATTTCCGCGGGTTGATGTCTTTCTGCGGCAGGTTCGTCGCCAGGATACTGTCCGTCTCTTTGTCAATGAGGATCACCGGAACAAGCCCTTCGTTAGAAATCAGCTCCTGATTGAAGGCCTGGATCAGCGAGTCGCGGTCCCTTTCCAGGCGGAATATCTCGCGGGAATCGTTGTAAACATAGGTCATCGACAAGCCTTCAAACACTTCGATCGTAAAGGCCGGGTTGCGCAGCTCCCATTCCTTCGCCAGCACCCGCAGCGAGTCATCAAACAAGCGGTTGATTTCCTGTGGCTTTTTGCCCGGATGTAGCTTCCGGATGTCGGTCGTATCAAAATCCAGGTTGATGTGACCCGAAATCGTTCCCTTATTGTCAAAGAGAATCACCGGGATATCCTTATTTTTGTTGATGATTTTGAGCGGAAGCGTATAATCCGGGAAGGCATCGCCGGCAATTGGCCTGGAAATCTCCTTCGTGGCATCGATCCACATTTCCATTTCATTGTGTTCTTTTTCGCGAAGCTGCGAAAACGTACGGTTCGTCAGGCGGACCAGCTCGGCTTTCTTTTTGATGGCATCAGCCCATTGCTTTACGCGGTTGCGCTCCTGCTCGCTGACTTTGGTAACGATCCTGTTGGAAACAAACAGCGAAATGGCCACCAGGA
>CBINGV010000288.1:0-4714 GCA_966250255.1 uncultured Flavobacteriales bacterium
TTAAAAACCCTTTCCTGCTGAATGGCATGATCGACCTGGTTTCGCGCCAGAACATCCCGACTTTTATCACCGGCGAAGGGTATAAAGCCCTGATCGATGTGATCATCCAGCGCAACAACCTGAATTCCCAGGGAGAAAAGCTGATTTCCGACAACCTGGTCGATGGCGAGGTATTCGAGCGCATGGAAATCCTGCCTCATTCGAAAGCCCTGATCAAAATTTACGAAAACCACAGCAACGTGGAGCTTACCAGCTCGCGCTACAGCATGTACCCGCAGCTGATTTCCTACCTCACCGAAAGCGAAGTCGATATTGAGGGATATAACCAGTTTGAAGAGCCGGAAATCATCAGCCTCAAAACACACCCTTTCTTTATTGCCTGTGGTTTTTGCCCGCAGATTTCCTCCACGCGTGAAATACCGCATCCGCTGATTTATACTTTCCTGAAGGCCTGCATCAATTTGTAGGAACCCAAAGAGGCGCCAAGTTTACGCAAAGAACGCAAGGTTTAGCACCAGCATTTCCTCCATTAAAAAATTTCTTTTGAATTTTGCTCGGCTTCGTAGCCTTCATCCACAAGTAAAGGTAATTTGTCTGACGCAGCTACTGCCAGGAAATCACAACGCTCATTCTCGGGGTGACCATTGTGGCCCCGCACCCATTCGAACTGCAACTGAAATTTGGGATGTAATTTGAGATAACGCTGCCAGAGATCGGCATTTTTTTTGCCTTTAAATCCTTTTTGCCGCCAACCGAAAACCCAGCCTTTGGTAATGGAATCAAGGACATATTTAGAATCGGAATAAACTTTCACCGGGATATCGGCTGTTTTCAATTGCTCCAGCGCAACGATCACCGCCAGGAGTTCCATGCGGTTATTCGTTGTCAGGCGATAGCCTTGCGAAAGCTCTTTGATCTTTCCTTTGTAGCGCAGAATCGCCCCGTAACCACCTTTGCCGGGATTCCCCTTGGCTGAGCCATCCGTAAATATTTCAATAAGTTCCTGAGCCATTAGAGATATCCCATGATTGCATACGTAACGTAACCCACCCATTCTTTGATAAGGCTGTTCCAGTTGTAAAGCGTTTCGGTATCAGGCACAAAAAACTGGTCCCAGTAATAATGACGCTTCGGCCCGGTGTACAAATCCGTTGAAAAGGTATCGAATTCAAAGCCCTGCTTTTTGAAAATGGCCCGTGCGCGGCGCATGTGCTGCCCGGAAGTGATCAACAGGCATTTTTTGATGTGCGGATAAGAACGCGTCAGCACCTTTTTGGTTTCGACGGCATTTTCATAGGTGTTTTTGGATTTGGTTTCGGTGATGATGTCCTGTTCCGGCACCCCCCACTCCACCAGCACCTCTTTAAGCTGGCGCGCTTCGTTCAGTCCGCGGCCGGTCACATAGCCCGATCCGCCGGTCAGCAGGATTTTTTTGATTTTTCCTTTTTTATAGAGCGTCAACGCCTGCCAGATCCGGTCAACACCGCGGCGCGTGGACAGGGTGTTGAGATCGCTGTTGTATTCGAACATCCCGCTGAGCACAATGCCCACTTCGTATTTTTTGACTTGTTTAATCGGTGTGCCATGCACTTCCCACATGCGCTCGAACTCCAAAAAGATAAAGGGATTGGAAAAGAAAATCAGCATCACGATCAACGCAATCTTAAAGCGCTTTTTCCATTTGGGATTCCGGAATAAAAGAAACGCAAAAAAAACCATCAGAATCCAGCTGAAGGGATTGATGAAAAAATACAAGGCTTTGGAAAGAATAAAAAACATACTGGCGCCGTGAAATAAAAAACCCCGGATTCTTTTCGAAGTCCGGGGTCAAATATAGTAAATCCGCAATTATGCGTGTGCGAAACTTCTTTTTTCTTTGATACGGGCAGCTTTTCCGGTAAGACCACGGAAGTAGAAAATACGCGCGCGACGTACAGCACCGCGTTTCGTTACCACCACATCCTCGAGGAAAGGGGAAGCAATCGGGAAGATACGCTCAACACCAACGTTACCTGACATTTTTCTTACTGTAAATGTTTCGGTTGCACCTGAACCACGACGCTGCAAAACAACACCCTGGAACTGCTGAATACGCTCCTTGTTACCCTCTTTAATTTTATATGAAACAGTAACGGTATCCCCACTGGCAAATGCCGGGAAATTTTTTACTTCTGTTAATTCTTTCTGAAGCTCTCTAATGATATCCATGACTCTATAAATTCTTTATTATGCCCTAAATCGGGGTGCAATATTACGAAATATTTCTGAATTAACACGCCGCTATTGAACTTTTTTTATTTTTTTTTCTGCGCCGGCTTTATTGCGGTACATTTTTCGGGTTCAGGAGATCGTAGAATTCGTTAATTTTCGGCAAAATGATGATGCGCGTTCTGCGGTTGGTCGCCATATTAGCCGGTGAATCGTTCGGAACCAAGGTGTTATATTCCCCGCGTCCGGCTGCGATCAGGCGGTTCGGGTTGATATTGTACTTGGTTTGGAGGGCACGCACAACCGAAGTAGCACGCTTCACACTGAGATCCCAGTTATCAATCATACAGTTGTTCTTTATCGGCACGTTGTCGGTATATCCTTCCACCATCACTTCCAGCTCAGGGCGGGATTCGATGATTTTGGCAATTTTAGCGAGCACTTCATCCGCTTTCGGTGTCAGCTCGGAGCTTCCGCTCTTGTAAAGCACCTTGTCGGAAAGGTTAATGAACACCACCGTCTTATCCACTTTGATATCCACATCCTGGTCATCGAGGCCTTCTTTCAGCACGCTTTTGAGGTTCACCGCAAGCGCCAGATTGATGGAGTCCGCTTTGGTTTTGGCCGCCTGTAACAAGGTGATGTACTTGTCTTTGCGCTCCAGCTGGGAAAGCGTTTCCTTGATATTGTCGTTGGCCGCCTGGGTGAGCACAGTCAAATCACCCACCTGGGTAAGCTGCTTATCACGCAAGGCTTTGCAATCCGCCAGCTGCTCTTTCAGATCGGCAATCTGATCTGTTTTTGAAATCAGGGAACTGTTGGCAATGACGAGGTCACTATTCAGTTTGGCAATTTGGCCCTGGGCTGAAAAAAGCTCTCCCTGGGATTTGTTTAACTGATCAGTACAGCGGGCGTTCGCCGCTTCCAGCTCAGTTTTCAAGGCGTTGTATTTCTTTTTGCTTACCATACAGGAAGAAAAAGAAAGCAGTAAAGTTGTGACAAAAAATAGTTTATACATCTTTTCCAATTTTAATTGATGATTATTACAAAAGTAAATGAAAATGGCAAAAGAACCGCTTTTTGAAGTAATTAAATGGCTTATTTTTTCTTTAAGCCTTAATTTTCAAGGGGTTCAGAGAAGTGCTTTCCTGTTTTTTAAACACACAAGGAATACAGGCTTTTGCAGCCATCGGTTAAAGTAGAGTATACCGAAAGTACCTCCACTTAAACATGAGCTGCAATATATTCCCTTGCCTGCTCTTGTGTAAGCGCTGCAAAATTCCGGTAACGGTAATGCACATCAATGATTTCTTCAAGCGCATCGGCAACCAACTGCTTATTTTCCCAGTTTTTGAGTTCCCGGGTAACGATCTGCAAGCAACCTTCTTTGTAGGCAATCTGCCCGATAACGTGCACCAGGGTGCTACGGACGCGCCTGGTTTCGTCAAACTGCAACTCTTTGAGCAAAGGCAGGATATCCTGCGGGAATTTACGCCCCCGAAGCTCAATACCGTGACAAATTTCGCGGCGGATTTCCTTATCAGGATGGTGCAAATATTCTTTGGCCCAGGCCAGCACCGGAACCGGGTTTACTTCACCCATTTTTTTGATCGAACCGATCACGGCATTGCGCGGCGAATGATGGCTGTCAAACAGTCCCAGATCAAATATCCGGCGCACCAGGGCAAAATCCGTTTTGCCGATTTCTCCCGCTGCATTGATGGCCGTTTGCCGTACCTTAAAATCTTCGTGGCCCAGCAAGCTATCCAGGATGGCCATCAGGGCTAAGCGCAAAGCATTATGCCGTGAAAAAATCCGGCCCCAGGACAAGTAAGCCGCCTTGCGTATGTAAGTGTCGGGATCACTGAAATACTGCAAAATCGCTTCGCGCCCCCCGGATTTTACATCTTCCAGCAGTTCTTTGCTGATTTGAGCAACGAGGCGGTAACGCTCATCGGAGGGGAGATCATAAAAAGCCATGGATCAACGCAGGCAAAAACCCAAAACCAGGTCGAGGAATTCTTTGGGTGCTTCGGCATGCACCCAGTGGCCTGCATTTGGCACGGAAGCCAGCGCAGCATCCGGGAAAAGGGCTTCGATTTCCGGCCAGTCTTCATCCAGGATGTAATTGGATTGCTCGCCGCGGATGAACAACGCAGGAACAAAAACTTCCGGCCCGGAAGGGACCGCTTTGAGTATTTCGTGCATTTCACGTTCCAGCACCGGGATATTCATGCGCCAGGCCAGGCGTTTTTCTTCGTTCCAATAGAGGTTTTTGAGCAAAAACTGGCGTACACCGACAGAATCCACGTATTCCGCCAGCCGGGCTTCAGCTTCGGCACGCCCGGGATTTTTGGACAAATCGATTGCATTCAGACCGAGAAGGATCTGCTCGTGGTGCATCGGGTAGCTTTTCACTCCCATATCCACGACGATGAGCTTGTCGACCAGAGCGGGATATTTTTGGGTAAAAAACATGGCGGTTTTCCCTCCCATGGAATGCCCG
>CBINGV010000289.1:0-4713 GCA_966250255.1 uncultured Flavobacteriales bacterium
GACATTCAGCTCAAAATGGCCGTTCGACCCACCGATGGAAACCGCTACGTCATTCCCCATAACCTGCGCGCAAACCATCGTAAGGGCTTCCACCTGGGTTGGGTTCACTTTGCCGGGCATGATCGATGATCCGGGCTCATTGTCCGGTATCAGGATTTCGCCGATGCCCGAACGTGGTCCCGAAGACAACATGCGGATATCGTTGGCAATTTTCATCAGGGAAACGGCATTGCGTTTCAAAGCCCCGGAAATTTCCACCATCGCATCGTGGGCGGCAAGCGCTTCGAATTTATTGGGTGCAGTAACGAAAGGAAGGCCGGTAAATTCGGCTATTTTTTGCGCCACGAGGACGTCGTAACCTTCCGGTGTGTTCAATCCCGTTCCGACGGCTGTTCCGCCCAATGCCAGCTCGCGTAGCGCTTCGAGCGCTCCCTTGATCGCCCGGATGCCGTTGGTCAATTGTTGGGTATAGCCTGAAAATTCCTGGCCCAGGGTCAGTGGGGTGGCATCCATAAAATGGGTACGGCCGGTTTTAACAATGTCTTTAAAATCAAGGGACTTTTGCTGTAAAATGTCCCGCAGCTGGGTGATTCCAGCCAGGCAGTTTTCGCTTACGAGCTTGTAAGCTGCGATGTGCATGGCTGTCGGAAAGGTGTCATTTGAAGACTGGGATTTGTTCACATCGTCGTTCGGATGGAGGATTTTGTTTTCATCGCTGAGTTTTCCGCCGCTCAACACATGTGCCCGGTAAGCGATCACTTCATTGACGTTCATGTTGGACTGCGTACCCGAACCGGTTTGCCAGATCACCAGCGGAAACTGCTCATTTAGTTTGCCGGCAAGGATTTCGTCACAAACGGTCGAAATCAGATCGCGTTTTTCAATGGAAAGCACGTCAAGTTCATGGTTGGCATGGGCTGCTGCTTTTTTCAGGTAAGCAAAAGCGGCAATAATTTCGAGGGGCATGCTGGCCGCCGGACCGATTTTAAAATTGTTGCGGGAACGCTCGGTTTGGGCGCCCCAGTATTTATCGGCGGGCACTTTTACCTCACCCATCGTATCTTTTTCGATGCGGAAATCCATAATCCTAAAATTACGATTTTTTTGTGAACCACATAAGGCATGTAAGTGTATTTTTTGAAATTTATGACTTAAAAGTTCATAAAAGTTTTCTTACATGATCTTTCAGGTATGCAACATCTAATATGTCTTATGTACCTGATGTGGTTCAAAAGAAAATCTGCGTTGATCTGCGGGAAACTAATCGATCCGCATCCGGATGCGCCATTCCTTCGGGTACAGGTTATTGAAACGATTGCCCAGGTGTTTGATCCACCCCAGGGCTACGTTTTGGAAAGTTACGAGCTGATAGCCGCGCTCACCGGGAAGATCAAAGGTTTCGCCTTTCAGGTAATGCAAAGCCTGTTCCTTGCTCAGCTCAATCCGTCCGGGAAAATGACAATCAATGGCTAAAGCTAAACTTTGGTCCGGCTGTAATTCCCCGCGAATGACCGTGCCCAGTTCAATTCCCAGCTTCTGGATGCGCAGCTGCTGGTGGATTTCCCGGATTTCGGACGTAAATGCTTGCGGAACGGCAAAAAGAATGTTGTTCCATTCGAGTACACTCTTATTTTCCAGGGGTAGAAAATCGCGGAGAAAAGAACTGTCTTTTACCTGCTTGAGCTGGTTGCCGGCTTTCCATTTGGCCGCACGAAAACTTTCGTCGGTCTTGCGCAAAACAGCAATGTAAAATCCTTCCGTGTCTACCAGGTTGGGGAGGGCATAGGCGCCAAAGGCTTTGCGGTCTTGTTTGAAAGGCGTAAAATCAAGCGGCAGAACTTCGCAATCGAGTTGTTCCCGGAACCAGCTGACATTTTCTTCGTTCTCCTGTGTGTTGAAGGTACAGGTTGAATACACCAGGAAACCACCCGGCCTGAGGCTTTCCCAAACATCCATAACGATGCGTTTCTGGCGCCCGGCACATAAATCTACGTTGGCTTCGCTCCACTCATTGCGGGCTGCCGGGTCTTTGCGGAACATGCCTTCGCCGGAGCAAGGGGCATCGATGACAATCACATCGAAAAAATTGGGTAAACGCTGAAAATCTTTCGGGTCGTTATTGCTGACAATGGTGTTGCCATACCCCCATTTGATGAGGTTTTCTTTCAGGATTTTTGCCCGGGGCTGGATCACTTCGTTGCTGACAAGCAAGCCTTTTTGATCCAGGAAAGAAGCGATTAACGTGGATTTCCCCCCGGGAGCGGCACACAAATCAAGCACAATTGGCTGCTCCGGTAAATCGAGTTGCTGCAGCACTTTTTCGAGCATCATGGATCCGGCCTCCTGCGAATAATATGCCCCGGCGTGAAACAAGGGATCGAGTGTAAAAACCGGGCGTTCTTCGAGGTAAAAAGCGTTTTGGCACCAGGAAACGGGAGTAAGCTCCGGGTTGAAACGGGTTTCTTTCAAGGGGTTCAGGCGAATGCTTACAGGGGTAATGGAATTTAATGCCGTAAGTAAAGCTTCACCGAGGAAAACATCATTTTTGACACGATTCTCAAATTCCGCCGGAAATTTCAATTGTTCATTTTCCATGTTGCACGCTCCATTCAAAAATTCATCCTTGCTTTCGCACTGATACTTTGATCGGCAAAAAGCTGTTTTTGGTACATGTAATATCCTGTGATCCCGATCATGGCAGCATTGTCGGTGCAGTACTGGAAATCAGGAATATAGGTTTTCCAGTCCAGCCTTTCGCCTGTTTCCCGCAAGCGTTTCCGTAAGCCTGAATTGGCCGATACACCGCCGGCGATGGCAATTTCCGTGATCCCGTTTTGTTGGGCTGCTTTTTCGAGCTTTTGAAACAAAATATCGAGAATGGCCTGCTGTACCGAAGCGCAGATATGCGGCAATTCCTGTTGAATAAAATCCGGGTTTGTTTTCAGCTCTTTCTGGATAAAATACAAAATGGAGGTTTTGAGCCCGCTAAAACTGAAATTCAGTTCCGGGATCTGCGGCTTTGCAAAGCGGAATTTATGCGGGTCGCCTTCCTGGGCATATTGATCGATCAGCGGTCCCCCGGGATAAGGAAGACCAAGGATCTTGGCTGTTTTGTCAAAGGCTTCGCCGGCCGCATCGTCGATTGTTGAGCCGATGATTTCCATATCGAGAAAATCCCGCACAAGCACCAGCTGTGTATGTCCGCCCGAAACTGTCAGGCAGATAAAGGGAAAAGCAGGCATAGACCGGCCTTCGTCAATGAAATGTGCCAAAATGTGCCCGTGCATATGGTTTACATCAATCAGCGGGATGTCCAGGCCGAGTGCCAGCCCTTTGGCAAAGGAAGTGCCGACGAGCAGGGAACCCAATAAGCCCGGTCCGCAGGTAAAAGCAATCGCATCCACTTCCTGCAGGGTGATCCCGGCTTGTTTCAGCGCCTCGTGCACCACCGGGACAATGTTTTGCTGGTGTGCCCGCGAAGCCAGCTCCGGAACAACACCCCCATAACGTTCATGCACCCGCTGCCCGGCAATAACGTTTGATAAAACGGCGTTATTTTTGAGGATAGCAGCAGAGGTATCGTCACAGGAAGACTCGATTCCCAATATTATAGTTTGTTTGTTGGACACTTTATGCTATTTTTGTAAACGGAATGTCAAAATTACTGAAAATAGTTGGACGATCAATCGGCATTATCCTTGAGTGGCTGCTGATTGCGGTCATTTTCGCGTTGTTCGCTATCCGGAGCAGCCCCTTCCAGACATTCCTCGCAAAAAAGGTAACAGCCTACCTTTCGGACGAAATGAAGGCAAAAATCGATATTGAAAAAGTAGATATCATCTTTTTTGACAAAATTGCCCTTGACGGAATTTTTATCGAAGACCTGCAGAAAGACACCCTGGCCGACATCAAATCGGTGTATGTGACCATTGGTGCGCTGAACCTTGACAAGAAAATCATTAATCTCAATGATTTAACGCTCGAAAACGGGAAGGTGAAGCTTTACCGCTCGGCCAAAGACGGGACCTACAATTACCAGTTCCTGGTGGATTATTTCTCTTCCCCGAAACCCAAGCCGGACTCGGAGCCTTATGAAATCAACCTGGACGGAATCCACGTGAAACAGCTTGATCTGCGTTACGATGACAAGCGGAAGGATTACACGGCTTACGGGCTTGACGCAAACCACATCCACCTCAAAAACCTCTTCCTGACGACTTCGGATGTCAAAATTGACAAGGGCGGGGGGATTTCCACTTTCATTCGTCACCTGTCCTTTGCTGAAAAATCAGGCTTGTACGTGAAGAGCTTTTCCTCGCGGGTGGCTTACAGTAAAAAAGGCCTGCATACCAAATACCTGCGTTTCGTGACGCCCAAAACCAAGCTGAATGTCGCCCGCCTGGACCTGAAAGTCGATTCCCTGGCCGAATTTTCGGATTTCACCAACGAAGTGGAGCTCGATATTGAATTGAAAAAAAGCCTCGTTTCCCTGTCGGATGTTTCGATTTTTGCACCGGCGCTCAAGGGGATGAAAGATAAAGTGCTGATTGAAGCAAAGGTCAGCAAGCGGATCAAAGACCTGCGTATCGCAGACCTGGAATTCCGTATCGGGAAAAATACACGTCTTGAAGGAACCTTCAACCTGCCGGATTTCAAAAAACTGGAAGAATCGTATTTCGACCAGTACATCAAATATGCGCTGATTGACCTAAA
>CBINGV010000290.1:0-4708 GCA_966250255.1 uncultured Flavobacteriales bacterium
TCGCGGTAGCCCTCAACTGCGGGCAGATCAAAACCGGTTCCGCTTCCCGCAGCGACCGGATGGCGAAATACAACCAATTGCTCCGCATCGAAGAACAGCTTGGAAAAGGCGCGTTCTACCCGGGCAAAAGCTTCAAATACCTCGGCAAATAAACAGCTAATTAAAAATTTATGAAAAGACCATCCTTTGGGGTGGTTTTTTTGTTTTACGTTGATCAGGGTTTGTAACGCAAAGTTTGCTAAGGAAACGCAAAGGCCGCAAAACAGCTTTTCCTTCCAACGGGGGAAATTACAACATTATGCAAAAACTGCGTAAATCTGCGCCCATAATCAGCGTAATCTGCGGGAAAAAATAGCTGTGAAAATCTACAAATCAGAACAAACCGTTGATCTCGGCATCGATCAGGTTGATGATCGTACCCAAATCTTCCTTGTTGCTCGTGAAATTGTTGTTGTCGATATCAATGATGATCAGCTTGCCTTTGTCATAAGTGGAAATCCAGGCTTCGTAGCGCTCATTCAGGCGCTTCAGGTAATCGAGCCGGATGCTTTCTTCGTAGTCGCGGCCGCGTTTCTGGATGTGGTTTACCAGGGTCGGTACGCTTGCGCGCAGGTAAATCAAAAGATCCGGGGCGGAAACGAACGACTCAATAAGGTTAAACAGGGAAAAATAGTTTTCAAAATCGCGGGTGGTCATCAGGCCCATCGAATGCAGGTTGGGCGCAAAAATGAAAGCATCTTCATAAATCGTCCGGTCCTGGATCACATTTTTGTTGGCTTCCTTGATTTCCTGGATTTGGGTAAAACGGCTGTTCAGGTAGTAAATCTGCAGGTTGAAAGACCAGCGTTGCATGTCTTCGTAAAAATCATTCAGGTAAGGGTTCAGCTCCACGTCCTCGAAATGGGTTTCCCAACCGTAATGTTTTGCCAATAGTTGGGTTAACGTTGTTTTCCCTGCTCCAATGTTTCCGGCGACCGCAATATGCATAGTTTTCTAGTTAATTGAAGCCACTAAAATACAAATAATCCCTGTTACAGAGGCAAATTGTTTAAAAAAATATGGGCTTTTTGAAATCTTGCCGTTTTCCTGGAAACTTCCCTTCAAAGGGCGCTGACTGTAAATTTGTATACTTTGTCAGCTGTGCGGAAAAACAGCGTATTTTGATTGACAGCGAATTCGCGTACGCTTTCCCTGACCGGCAATTGCACCGCTTTGCGGTTTAAGGTGGACAGGTTCAGGATTTCCAGCTGTTTGTTTTTCAGCAAATACAAATACTCTCCGCTCACAGCTGCCCAGCTGATTTGTTCTTCGGGCAAAAACTGGGTCAGGGTTCCGTAAATATCAAACTGGTAAATGCCTTTCAGCGAATCAATGACAAAAAGTCGGTCGCTTTGTTCAAAAAACTGCCGGATGTGGTTCATTTCCAGGATGCCGGCCGTGTTTTCCAGCTGGATGATCTGCGCCTTGTTTTGCGTAAGCAGCTTGATTTTCGAATTATCCTGGTCGAAGGTCCAGATTTTGTCCATTTGGCTGGAGCCGGAAACCATCGTCACATAGCTCAGGTCAAACTCGCTCAGGTCGATGTCGTTTTCCTGCTTGCTCAAGGTATTGTCGAGGTAAAAAATGCTTTGCTGCTGTTCGGAAAAAACGAGTATTTTCAGCGGGTTGCGTGCGTCGATTGTCTTGATCTGGCCATATTTCTTGAGGCTTTGCTCGAACAGCGGCTTCCCGCTGGGATCGACCTTGCGGATCAGGTCCTTTTCGGCGAGGTAAATGTTGTTAAAATTGTCGATTGCCCAGCTGGCATTGGACGTGAGCGGGAATTCAAAGTCCTTCTTCCAGGCTACGCTGTCCTGCCCGAAACCAGTGAAGGTGACGAGAAAAAACAGGTTATACAGGACAAAACGCATTTAACAAAAACGGTAAATTTCTTCCAAAATTGCCCGGTCATTCGACAAGCGCGGAATTTTGTGCTGGCCGCCGAGCTTTCCTTTGGATTTTAGCCATGCATCAAACGTGCCATTTTTTGCCACCTTCACCTCGAGGTTTTCCAGGAGCAGGTCTTTCTGGCGTTTGGCGTCATAATCCGAGTTGATGCCGCGGAGCTCTGTATCCAGGATCCGCTCAAATTCGCTATGATCAAGCGGCGGCTGCAAAAACTCGATGATCCATTCGTGTTTTCCTTTTTGGCCTTCGGCCAGGTAGACCGGACCGGCCGTAAATTCCTGGATCGCAGCGCCGGTTTTCGAGCAGGTATTTGCCAGGGCGCGCTCGGCATTTTCAACGATCACTTCTTCGCCGAATACGTTGATGTAGGAGCGCGTGCGCCCCGTGATCCTGAAGCGGAAAGGAAGCGTGGAGGTAAACTGGATCGTATCGCCCAGGATGTAGCGCCACAAGCCTCCGTTGGTGGAAATAACGATGGCGTAATTTTCACCGGGTTTTACCCCGCTGAGATCAACGACCGTTTTGGAATCAACGCCCTCGTATTCGGACATCGGAATAAACTCATAAAAAATGCCGTAATCCAGCATCAGGAGCAATTCATTTGAATTCGCCATATCCTGGATCCCGAAAAAGCCTTCCGAAGCATTGTAGGTTTCCACGTAATTCATGTTTTCGGAAGGGATCAGCTTTTCAAACGACGTGCGGTAAGGTGCAAAATTGACACCGCCATGGAGGAAAAGTTCGAGGTTTGGCCACACTTCCTTGATGTGTTCCTTGCCGCTTAATTCCAATACTTTCTGAAGCAGGACATAAGACCAGCTCGGCACCCCGGCGAGAATGTACACATCCTCCTGCATGGTTTCGAGGGCCATTTTTTCGATTTTTTCTTCCCATTCCGACATCAGGGCGATTTCCATCGAAGGCGTCCGGCGGATTTCGGCCCACCAGGGCAGGTTTTTCACGATGATCGCCGACAGGTCGCCGAAATAGGAATCAATGTCGATCGGGTTCACCTGGGCGCTGCCTCCAACGATGAGATGCTTGCCGTTATAGAGTTTCCTGTTCGGGAAATTTTCGTAATAGAGGGCCAGCAGGTCTTTCCCGCCTTTGTAATGGCAATCGAAAAGCGATTCTTTGCTGACCGGGATGAATTTGCTGCGGTCGGAAGTGGTGCCCGAGGATTTGGCAAACCATTTCGTTTCCGAAGGCCAGAGCACCTGCTCTTCGCCGGCGATCACGCGATCAATCAGCGGTTTCAGGCTTTCGTAAGTATGCAGGGGGACACGCTGCCTGAATTCAGCGTAATTTGTAATTTCGTTAAAATGATGTTTTTTGCCGAACTCGGTGTTTTCAGCCTGGGAAATGAGGTTCTGAAAGATCTCCAACTGGACTTCAAGCGGGTATTTCCGGAATAAATCAATCTGATGTATCCGTTTTTTCATCATCCAGGCAAAGATCGAGTTGAAAGGCATATATTATAGTAGTAATAGTTGCAATAAACCTTTAAATAAACGGGGGAATAAGCCCCTCTGCCGGGATTAACCCCAGATCAGCACGGATGCAATAATGGCAATAGCAACGATTGTATAGATAAAGCCTGCAGCTGCTGTTGATTCATCGAAATAGTTATCAGACATAATATTAATTTTTGTCAAAGATAGGAAAAAAATGAATTTGCGATAGGCTCCCGGAAATTTTTTTGGGACGCAAAGTTTCGCAAAGACCCCCGGAAAACGCAAAGAATTAGCTTAGAGTTAAATAGAGGAGCGCAAAGGCATAATGTGGAGTGAATGCGGTAGTGTTTTGCAATTCTTTAGATCCTTAAATACTGAGCTTTGCGTTCTTCGCGCCAACTTCTGTAAACTTTGCGTTCCAAAACAGAACGCTTCAATTATTCTTGCGGCCTAGCGAATTTCGGGTTCGCGATAAATTCATAGTCCGTCAGTGTCAGCAGGAAAGCCTTCAGGAGCTGTTTTTCCTCGGCGCTGAGCTGCACCCCGCCCTGGAAGGCATATTCGATCAGCGGGTCAATCGTCGGTGACTGGTGAATGCCGCTCGAATAATGCTCGATCACCTCATCCAGGGTGGCAAAGCGCCCGTCATGCATGTAAGGCGCCGTCAGGGCAATGTTGCGAAGCGTTGGCACCTTAAATTTGCCCCGGTCTGCGCTTGAGCCGCTGATGGTTTCCCGCCCGAGGTCGGTGGCGACGGCATCCAGGCCATTGTTGCTGTATTTCTGGACCTGCATCAGCGCCCCGTTGTGGCAATGGAAACAATCCGCCCCATTGAGGCTTTTGAACAGGTCGTAACCGGCTTTTTCCTCGTTGGTGACCGCTTCCCAGATCATTTGTTCTTTGCTCGTCAGCGCCAGGCCGTTTTCATGCTTGTACATCACATCGTATTTTGACGTGCCGGAAATCAGGGTCCGGAGGAATTGTGCAATTGCTTTTGCAACCAGCTCTTTGGTAATTTCACGCGCTCCGAAAACCCGGAAAAACTCGTTGCGGTACTCTTCGGATTCGGCCACTTTTTTGACTGCCTGCGGCCATTCGAGGTGCATTTCCACCGGGTTGGGTACCGGCCCCAGAATCTGTTCCTCGAGGGTTTTGGCCCGGCCGTCCCAGAAAAAGAATTGCTGCCAGCCCAGGTTGACCAGCGCCATCGAATTGCGTGTGCCGACGGAATCGCCCACACCCAGCGAAAACTACTTCGGATCGGTAAAGGCATATTGCTGTTCGTGGCAGGAGGAGCAGGCAATCGA
>CBINGV010000291.1:0-4687 GCA_966250255.1 uncultured Flavobacteriales bacterium
TAGCCGATCACTATACGGGACAGTTCATTTTCAGTCATAAAAGTTAAGTTAAAGAACTAAATTTAACTAAATTCTTTCAATAAATCAACTCACAGACATAGAATTTTTCATCGCTTTCACTTAGCATACTTTGCGAAAACTCTGCGGGCTTTGCGTCCCAAAAGTAACTTACTTCACCGGTATTTCCTTCAGCACGTCCAGCAGGTAAGCCCAAAATTTCTGTACGGAAGAAACCTGGACTTTCTCATCCGGGGAATGCGCTGCGCGGATGTTCGGCCCGAAAGAAATCATGTCCATACCCGGGAAATGCGCCCCGAGTATGCCGCATTCGAGTCCGGCATGGCAAGCTTTCACTTGCGGCTCTTCCTTGAATTTTGTGCGGTACATGTCCGTCATGAGTTTCAGGATGGCGGAATCCGGGTTTGGCTGCCAGCCCGGGTAATCGCCATTTTGCACCACGGCACACCCCATATTTTCGAAGGCGGCGCGCACGGCATTCGCCACATCGGCTTTCGTGCTCTCCACGCTGGAACGCTGCAGGGACTGGGAAATGAAGTTTCCGTCTTTTAAAATGATGCGGGCAAGGCTCGTGGATGCTTCCACCAAACCTTCAATATCCGGGCTCATGCGAAACACCCCGTTCGGAACGGCGTAAAGCGCATTGAGGATTTTCATTGTATCTTCTTCGCTGATCGCTTCGCTTTGCAAATCCGTTGTTTTCCAGTCAATTTTGAGCTCGGTTTCGATGCTTTTGTATTCGTGCCGGATTGTTTCGCTGATGTTCTGCAGGAAATTTTCGAAGCCTGCTTTGTGGTCTTTACCTACGGAAAGAACAACCGTCGACTCGCGCGGGATCGCATTGCGCAGGCTTCCGCCATCGATGGAAGTGACCTGGAGCGGGAAAAGCGAAATCCCCTGGTAGAGGATGCGGTTCATCAATTTATTGGCATTTCCGCGCCCGCGGTGGATGTCCATTCCGGAATGTCCGCCGAGCAAGCCGCGGATGCTCAGCTCATAGGAAACGCTTTCTTTTTCCACCGGAACCAAAGCACAGGAATAAGACGTATTCGTATCGATTCCGCCGGCGCAGCCGATGGAAAGCTCGTCGTCGTCTTCTGTATCGAGGTTAAGTAAAATGGTCCCGCTGAAATTTTTCGGGTCGATTTTGATGGCCCCGGTCATGCCGGTTTCTTCATCAATCGTGAACATCGCTTCGAGTGCCGGGTGCGGAATGTCTTTGGAAGCAAACACCGCCATGATGGCCGCCACCCCAATTCCGTTATCGGCGCCGAGGGTCGTTCCTTTGGCTTTCACCCAGTCGCCGTCGATGTACATGTCAATTCCCTGTGTTTCGAAATCAAACACCGTATCGCTGTTTTTCTGGTGCACCATGTCCAAATGCGATTGCAGCACAACCGTTTGGCGGTTTTCCATGCCGGCGGTGGCCGGCTTTTTGATGATCACGTTGCCTATGGCATCTTCAAGAGTTTCCAGGCCGAGTGATTTCCCGAAATTGACCATAAAAGCGCGCACGCGCTCTTCTTTTTTGGAGGGACGCGGCACAGCATTCAGGTCGGCAAAATGGTTCCACAAGGCTTTTGGTTCTAAGTTACGGATGGACATATTTTTGTTTTTATTGGAATTCTGATTACCCGACAAAAATAAACAAAGCAAGCTTATTTTTGCACCTTTTTGCTTTTAATTAATTCCAGCGCTTTTTCCAGGTGCAAATCCCTTTTCTTCCCCGTCAGAATTACCTTTTCTTTAATTTCATAATCCGGGCATAAACTCGTGGAACAGGAAGTCAGCTCTACGCCATTATTGAAATAAACGGGATTGATTCCTACTTTGAAGTTGGTTTTCGGTAATTTCAACACCAATTGGCCCGTATTTCCGCCGGCCATTCCTCCTCCTACTTCTTCGCCGATGATAATTGCATTGAACTTCTCCTTCAAAATAGCCGAAAGATGGGCGGAAGCAGAGAAAGAAAAGCCATCCACCAGGACATAAACCTGTCCTTTGAACTGCGTCAAACCATAATAGGAGGATTTTTTGGTATAAAAAACATACTTCGGATCTTCCCCGCGTTTATTGCTTTGACGCACCCGGATTCTCGTTAAAAAATAACGAAAACGGGGAAGCGAAAAGCGATGTTTGAAATACCTGAAATAATGTGGCCTCACCGAGTCGTTACAACGTTGATACCCCAATTGAAAGGTTGAATCCGCAAAATGGGAGATCAGCTCGGTTTGTACTATACCGCCCAGGTTACCCCGCAGGTCGATCACCAGGTTCGTGATTTTGTTTTTGTTGATTTTCTTAAAATTTCCCTCTAAAAAATCCCGGTAAGCCCTCCCGCCGGCCTTTTTGAAACTTTGGATCTTAAATACGGCATAATTATCCTTCTTATAGGATTTAAAGTTCCCGTAGGGCTTTGCTTTCCAGGCCTTGCTCCCGAAACGGTAAGAAATTTCCATCGGCTCAATCGCCGGGAGTGTGGCTTGCATGGTATCCTGCAGCTCATTGACATAGCGGACCTGGTAATTGTCTTTCGGGCCGTAAGCCATGTAATAGTAAAAAGGGAAATTGAATTCCAGGATTTTCTGTTTGAAAGTAATGTTGTCGCCGTCTGCCCACAACAAATGAAACAATCTTTGTTTGATCTCCCGGATGGGTTGCCGGTCAATTTCAATGACCCGGAAGCCCCGCTTGATACTCGTTTTGGGAATGTTCTTCAGGAGGATGAGTTCATCGTTTTTAAAAATGACTTCTTTCGTAAAAAAAGACCTGGCGCCGCAATACTCAAGAAACAATCCCGGAGTGGGGATGATAGACGTATGCCCGCATTTGACCAGGGAAACAAATTCACTGAAACAAACGAACAATTCCCTGCGGGTACGCGCCACATCCAGGTAAGCGTCTATTTCCCGGCATTTTTCAACAAAACGCAAAGAATCGGTATGGAGATAAGGATTACCCGTATTTTCAAGCAGGGTTGTTTTTAAGACCTCAAAGTCCCGTTTCTGTTTGGATACACTGATTTTCTTTTGGGCCTGCACCAGGCAGGGAAGAAAAACAAGCAGCAACAAAAAAACAGCTTTCATCAGCTCATCTGGTTTTAGCTTAATCTCCCGGAAGAGACCGCACATTTCTCCTTATAACTGTCAAACAGAAAAAAGATTGCACGAAAGCGCCCTGGCCCGGAAAATGATTACCAGTAAGAAAAGTACTCGATCTTAATATCCTTCCGCTTTCAGCCATTTGGAATAAATCCCCGCCAGGCGATCGTGGTCGGCATAGTTCACGGTAAAATCGTGCAGGCCGGTGTAATCCGGTTTGGCCATCATGAAAATGTAATCGTGTTTTTCCCGGTTGAGGACGGCGTCTACGCAAGCTACCGGCGGAATGCAGATCGGTCCCGGAGGCAAGCCTTTGTACAGGTAAGTGTTGTACGGGCAATCCTTGTCGCGGTGCTCATATGTCAGGCGCTGCACACCATCCAGCTCGCGGCCCCAGCAAAATTTGAAGGTCGGGTCGGACTGGAGCTTCATGCCTTTGGCGATACGGTTGAGGTACAAACCGGCAATCGTTGGCCATTCGGAAGGATTTTTCCCTTGCTCGGAATAGACCACACTGGCCAGCGTTACAGCTTCGGAAGGACTTGTGAGGCCAATTGCCGCTAACTTTTGCTTCCGTTCATCCGTCCAGAAATTCTTAAACTCTTTGGCCATACGCTGTAAAAACTGGTCGGCGTCCGTATCCCAGAACATGCGGTAGGTGTTCGGCAAAAAGAGCGCCGGCAGCTGCTCGGAAGTAAAACCGTATTTATCGAGCGTAGCCTGGCTCGTCAGGAATTCGGCCAGCTGCACACTGTCCGTCATGATACAGCGGGAAACCTTCCCGGCGAGCTGTTCTACATCCCGGCAATTGTTGAAGGTCACTTCCACTTCCACTTCGGCGTTACCATTTCCGTTGCTGTTTTTGGTAAAGCCGTTCAGCAGGGTGCGGTAATTCGTTCCCGGCTCGATCAGGTATTTGCCCGACGCCAGGCGATCGGCGTTTAGTTCCTTGTACTCCCCTACTTTCAGGAAGGCATCTTTGCTTCCGATCAGCTTCTGCTCTTCGAGCTGGTCGGCCAGGCCTTCAAGCCCGGATTTGGCATCAAAGAAAAAAGCAGTCTGCTTTTCATTGAGCGTTTTTTTCGACCCGGCGAAGTACAGGCTGATTTTCGGCCAGAGCACGATAATTCCAATGACAGCCAGGATGGCTACGGCGATACTTATTTTTTTAAACATAATTGATAAATGCGTTGATTAATACGTTTTCCGCGATCAAGAAACCACTCTTTACGGATACCGACCAACTCATAGCCGGCAGATTCGAACAAACGGATGCTGCTTTCGTTGTCTTCGAGCACGTTGGCCGTGAGGTTGTGAAACCCCAGCAGCACGGCAGCATAATCGGCCACCAGATCGAGGCTTTCCCGTGCATAGCCTTTGTTTCGCTCACTTTCTTCGGCAATCAGGATGCCCACCCCGGCATGCCCGTGTTTGAAATTGGCTTCAAACAAATCGAGTGTTCCGATGGCTTCTCCGCTGCTGATCAGGCAGATCATCAGGCGCAGCTCGCCCGACTGCCGGAAATTCTGGATGCTGTTGATGTATTCGAGAATGCCATGCATGGAAAA
>CBINGV010000292.1:0-4676 GCA_966250255.1 uncultured Flavobacteriales bacterium
AACGGAACTGATGCTTCCGTCCTTTTCAACAATGAAAGAAAGGTATATTTTTCCCTGCGGAGCTAAATCCCCGCATCCAAAATTACAATCCAGGTTTTTTACGATATACTTCAACAATTCACCCGTTCCGCCTTTAAATCCGGCCTCCTTCTCCGGGTATTCGCAAAGTGTAGGGTCCTTTGGTTGCGGGCCGCAGCCGGGTTCTCTTTTCAGCGGAATCGGCTCATTCCAGCTCAGGGCATGTTCTTCGATGAAGTTGCTGCCTTGTTTACTGACTTCGGTTTGCGCCATCAATTTCCCCTGCCGGTCGTATTCCAGCCAGGTCCCTGCCGGTTTTCCTTCTTTGTATTCCCGGATTTCGGCCAGGGAACCGTTGGAATGGTAGGTTTTGCAAAATCCCGAATACGTGGAGGGTACAGAATCGCAATTTGCCTGGGCAAACAGAACATTTCCCAAAAGACAAAAGCAAATAAACACGAGCAGGCGAAACATACCGGAACAACGTTTTTTTTCGTAAAAAATTACTTCGTGGAAAATTTCACCGGCAACCTCAACCGGGTCCTGACGGCTTCTCCTTTGAAGCGGCCCGGTTTCCAGGGCGGCATCTCCGAAATCAAACGAATCACTTCCTGGCTGCAAGCCGGACAATTCTGGATACTTTCTATGATTTCTATGTGGCTTACAGAACCATTTGTTTCAACCACAAACTGGGCCAATACACGGCCATCAACAATAAGTGAATCGGGAAAACGGATGTTGTTGAGGATATATTCTGACAGATCTCCTTTTCCCTTATTAAAAAGCGCTTCTTCTTCCACGTAAAGTGGCTCGGGGTATTCTTCCTGCGCCTGTAACCGGGGAGCTGAAAGAATCAATACAAACAGGAAAATAATCTTTTTCATGAGGAACTAGCTGGTGATTTTCACCCTAAAATTACATTTTTTTCGAATCGAAATTCAAGAATACACCAGAATTATTGAATTCGTGAAAATTGGTGAAATTCGTGGCACAAACCAATCCCTTTTCTTAATTTTGTAGATACAAAACAGACACATGGAAAAATTGCTCAATTTCATCGATGGCACTTACCGCGAACCGGTACAAGGAAAATTTCTCGACAATTACGAACCGGCTACCGGCCAGGTTTACAGCCTGATCCCGGATTCGGACGAAAAAGATGTAACCCTCGCCGTAGCAGCCGCTGAAAAAGCTTTTCCGGTCTGGTCCAAAATGCCCATCGAAGAACGCAGCGCTATCCTGGTGAAAGTGTCGGAAGGCATCCAGCGCCGGATGGACGAATTTGTGGCAGCCGAATCACGTGATAACGGGAAACCGCTTTCCCTGGCGGCCCACGTCGATATTCCGCGGGCGGTATCCAATTTTCATTTCTTCGCTACCGCCATCCTGCATTTTGCTTCCGAATCCCATGTGATGGAGGGCGAAGGCTTCAACTATACGACACGCAAACCGGTTGGCGTGGTGGGCTGCATTTCACCCTGGAATTTACCCTTGTATTTGTTTTCCTGGAAAATTGCCCCTGCCCTGGCAGCCGGCAACTGCGTGATCGCCAAGCCATCCGAAGTAACGCCTTACACCGCTTACCTGCTCGGTAAAGTGTGCCAGGAAGCCGGGATGCCTGCCGGGGTGCTCAACATCATCCACGGGCTCGGCGCTTCCGTTGGCGATGCGATCGTAAAACACCCGGAAATTAAAGCTATTTCCTTCACCGGCGGTACAAAAACCGGCGAATACATTGCCCGGACCGCTGCCCCGATGTTCAAAAAGCTTTCGCTGGAGCTGGGCGGTAAAAACCCGAACATCATTTTCGACGACTGCGATTTCGACGCCATGCTGAGCACAACGATGCGCTCTTCCTTTGCCAACCAGGGACAAATTTGCCTCTGCGGCTCACGCATCTTCATCCAGCGCGGCATTTACGATAAGTTCAAGTCGGCCTTTGTAGAAAAAGTCAGCAAACTGGCGGTTTCTTATCCAACAGACCCGAAAGCAAAAATGGGTGCGCTGGTTTCGGAACCGCATCTCGAAAAGGTACTGAGCTACATCGAGCTGGCCAAAACAGAAGGAGGTACCATCCTCACCGGCGGAAAACGCCTCCACCCGGAAGGTCATGAGCAAGGCTATTACCTTGAACCGACTGTGATAGAAGGATTGCGCTACGACTGCCGCACCAACCAGGAGGAAATCTTTGGGCCGGTGGTTACCCTCACCCCTTTTGATACGGAGGAAGAAGCTTTAATGATGGCCAACTCCACGCAATACGGACTGAGCGCCACCATCTGGACGAACGACCTGAAACGCGCCCACCGTGTGGCCGATGAAGTGCATGCCGGAATCGTGTGGATCAATGCCTGGCTGGTGCGCGATCTGCGTACCCCGTTTGGCGGCGTAAAATCCTCCGGCGTAGGTCGTGAAGGCGGCTGGGAAGCCCTGCGTTTTTTCACCGAGGCCAAAAATATCTTTGTCAAGTATTAAATTATTTAGCTAATTTTGTAGCGCTAATTCGATCAAGAACTTACTATTATGAAACTTTCGAAAGAAGAAGAGATCAAAAGAATTGTTGAAAAGCTCGACCTGGTCCCTCATCCTGAAGGTGGATTTTACCGCGAAACCTACCGCTCCGAAGAACTCAAAGGCAAACGCAACCTCATTACCAGTATTTATTTTTTGCTGACTTCCCAGCATGTTTCGCACCTGCACCGCATTAAAAGTGATGAAATCTGGTATTACCATGGCGGCAGCCCGCTGGTGGTACACATCCTGGATGCTTTCGGCCACCACGAGCACATTGTGGGCAACGACCTCGAAAAAGGCTATTTCCCGCAATTCCTGGTACCTAAAAACACGATTTTCGGTTCTACTGTCCTGGAAGATGACAGCTATTCCATTGTTTCCTGCGTTGTTTCTCCCGGCTTCGACTTTGCTGATTTCGAACTATTTAAACGCGACGAGCTCCTGGAAGCCTACCCGATGCACCGGGAAATTATCGAAAAGTTGGCCGTCTCTTAAATGAATCATTCTATCTTTGAGAATGAAATTATTTAACCCGGACACAAGCTTTACGAACGATTACCACGAAAAAGGAAAATACCTGCTGCTTTACCGGCTAAGTTTTATCCTTTCCCTTTTGTTCATTATTTCGGCAACACTGACTTTCCGTGCGGATTTCTACAATTCTATGCTCTACCTGGCTTCTTTGGGGATCAGCTCTTTTTGCCTGGTTTACCTGCGCCTGACCCAAAAAATACGTCCCGTTTTCTGGATCTTTGCCGTCGGGGCCAGTATCGTTGTGACCGTATCGCTGAATACCTTGCTCACCACGCTGCACTACCCGGATTTCATCTGGGCAATATGTACCATTGTTTTTGCCTACATCGGGCTGGGCAAAAAATACGGCCTGATTTTTCTCGTATTCCACCTCTTGTCGATGTGCAGCTTTTTCAGCTTTGAGATCAACCGGCACCTGTGGCAGCTGAAACCACTTCAGCCCTCCAACCAGGTGAGCGTTTTGGTGGAAATGGTCGCCGCATTTTTTGCCCTCACCTACCTCATTAACCAATACCTGCATTTCCAGTCACATACCGAAAAGCAACTGCTCGAGGCCAACGAACAGCTGAATAAGAAAAACCAGGAAATTACGCTGCTGATGAAAGAGATCCATCACCGGATCAAAAACAATTTGCAGCTGGTGGTCAGCCTCCTGCGCATGCAGCGCGACGAGATCAAATCCGATGATGTGCAGCAGCATTTTACCGATGCGATTAACCGCATGATGTCGATTTCCATTATTCACCAAAAGCTTTACCAGCGCGAAGACCTGAAAAGCTTCAATTTTGAATCTTACATCCTTGACCTGATCCGGGAAATTAAGACCATGAATGAAAGCGATGAGCAAGTTGATATTGACATTCAAATTGAGATCCGGGATATCGGGCTGAAAACCCTCGTTCCGATGGGTCTGCTCCTGAACGAATTACTGACCAATTCCTTCAAACATGCTTTCCCGGAAAACAAAAAAGGCAAGCAGATCAACATTTATATTGATCAGCGCTCGCCTGAAAAAATTGATATGCATTACGAAGATAACGGCCGCTGGAATGAACGCCATAAGGGATTTGGCCTCGAGCTTGTCGACCTGCTGACTTCCCAGTTGGAAGGCTCCCAGGAAAAAACCGGCAGCCAATATAAATTCACGCTGCGCAACCTCGACCTCGATTAAAAGAAGGCCCCGAAACTCAGTCCAACCGAATTGATTTTCTGCCAGTTGCGAAAGGTATCGCTTCCGCTTGTTTCGTCATAAGAATATTTATTGGACTGGTAGCGAAAGCTCACGTACATGCCTTCCTCCTGGTCGTTCCCGAAGTTGTAACGTGCTTCCAGGTCAAGCGTTTTATAAGGCTTTCCTTCTTTTTCGCGGCCTCCGAAACCGGCAGACACGAGGAAAGGACCGTATTGCACCGTCGGATGAAAGGTCAAGCCGTTCACATACAGGGGGTTCTCGTCGAAATCAAAATACAGATCGCCTCCGATGGCAATGACTTTCAGGCCGACCGCCAGCTCATCATTGATGGCATAGCCCGCCACAGCTCCTAAATTACAGCCTACCATGAGGTTGAAGGTTGTTCCGGCGTACACATCATTCACATCCTTATTTTTAC
>CBINGV010000293.1:0-4611 GCA_966250255.1 uncultured Flavobacteriales bacterium
GGAAAATCCCCGGGGCGGCAAACGCGAAATTTTCCTCCTTACGGAAAAAACGATTGCAGAACGGATGGACATGCAGCGGGTGATGCAGGAATTCGGCGAGGAGATTTCCTACCGGATTTTGCTCCAGGCGGACGGCCACATTGATATTTACCGGAGTTTCAAAAAGAGCAAAAAACATATCCAACACCTGGAATTGCCGCTGGAAGGCCTCTGGTCCCGCAAAACCAGGGTGATACTCCCGGTCAACAAAGCGGAAGCCGGCAATTACCCGATCCTGACGCGTTTTGCCATGTCTTTTTATGATTTTACGTCAAACGAGGCCGGCGAAATTTTCCAATTAACCCAGGAAAAAAGCCTGCTCCGCTTCTATAACAAAACAGGCAATCAGCACGATACCGGCTGGGAGATCATCCGGGAAAACGTGCCCGCTGCCGGCCGGCATTTCGAAGTTGCTTTGCTGGAAAGCGGGGAATACCTGTTGCTGCTTTACCACGAGCAGCTGAAAGAAATCACCTTGCTCAATCTGGCCACGGAGGAAGAACAAAAGGTCTACTTTCCTCATTTCAAGGGTGGTAAACGCTGTTTTGTATTTTACCGGGGAAACTTTTTTCACCCGACCAGCAAAGGCTGCTGGGGGATCAGCCCGGAAGGGAAGGTTTTCCCGTACCACGGCAACGAATCGATCGCCTTGCGAAAATTCCAGCAAGACATGCCTAAAATCCATCAGCGTTTTCATTCCAAACTGGCCTATTTTAAGCACATCAAAACGGTTTGTATCAATCAAAACGGCAGGCTGATGCTGAATTCCCATGAACTGGTCGTTGATTCGAACCGGCTTATCCGCCTGGAACTCAATCACCGGGACAACAAAGCGGAAATTTCCGCTGCGCAGGTAACAACCCGCCTTTTCCGTTTCCCGGATGGAAGTACGCTGGAAGTCAATCCTTCGGGCCTGATCATTCTCAACAGCAGCCGCCCGGACCTGTCCCAGATTTATTTCCCGTCCATTGTTGATTCAAGCCTTGGTATTGCCTGCGGAACAGCTTTTGCGGGGAACAGGTATTATTTCAAAGAGCCTTTATATCAAATCCACCTGGTGCAAATAGCCGGAAACAAAGCAACTTTGGCCAGCCTGCTGGCCAATTTCTCCGGTGATCAATTTTCCAAAATCGGCGACAAGATCGTGAGCCAGAGTAGTCTTTTGCTCGATCCTGCATTTAAAGAAAAGGATGCATTCAACCTCCGTAAGCGGATTGAAGACCAGGGATCCAGGGTGGAGCTCATCCCCCTTCACCCGGAGCGGGAAACACAGCAGGTAATTGATGCGGAAGAATTCTTTTCGTCTTATATCAGTACGTACATTGAACACATACAATACCATGGAACTTAGAATCAGGCCTGCCCTTCAAAATAGCTTTCCCCTGGCCGGTTTTTACATCAGAGGAGCTTCCCTGCATCACTGGCTGTTTGAAATCCAGTCGCTGGGCCTGGCTTTGCCTGATGTAGAATTTTTTCCGCTGCCTGGAGCAAGGGCAAATAGTACCTGGGGCTGCCTGGTCCTTGTATCCGACAAGCACGAAAGCTATCAAAACAGCCGGCACGAATGCTGCCAATGCGTCTGCCCGGGGTTTTACATTCCTGAAAAAAGTGAAGTCAGCCCTCTTCTTTGCCCTGAAGACCGGGAACTGCTTTTTCGCGGAAAAATGCACATATTCCACCCGGAAACCGGCTTTGTGATCCCGGAAGAAAAAATTTCACCGGAACGATTCCTGGTCCTTCCCGCTGAAAAAACGCGCTTTTCTTTTTCTCCTGAAGCGGGCTTATTCATCCCGGAGCGGGTCAAATCTTTCCAGGTAAAAGTCAGCGAAGCAGAAGACCCCTTGAAAAGCCTGGAAGAAAAGGTTGTGGCGAAACGGGAAAAAATTCCTTCGGACCCCCTGAACCTGGCTGAAAAGGTGAAGCTCGGCTTTTATAAGTTGCTTTTCAGCCGCAAAGCCACTACAACGGGAGGAGGAAGCGGAAATTCGGAAGTCCGTTCCTGGCTGGATAGAATCCCCGGACTGGGTCGTTCAAAGAACCGCCGCTTGCTTGAAAAGATGCAGCAGGATTTTGAAAACCTGGAAGAAAGAAACCAGAAACAACTGGAAAAACTGATGAAATTGTTGCGGGAAAATCCTGAAGAAGCGCTCAAATATGCCATCCCGATCGATAACAGCGGGGCTGCCCGCGGAAATGAAGGTGGTTTTCTTGACCTGGGACAACGCTGGCGCAATTTTTCACTCTTCCAGCATTCATCCAATTCCGGACAGGGACGCGTGGTTGATCTGGGCGATTATGGAAACCAGTTGACCCAACAGTATTTGAAAACGGCAGAAGACCTGGTTAAACGGGGCGAATATGAAAAAGCGGCTTTTGTATACATGAAATTGCTGAAAAACAACTACAAGGCAGCAATGACCCTGGAGGAAGGTCATTTTTATAAGGAAGCAGCGGCCATTTACCTGCAGCACCTGAAGAATACCCCTAAAGCTGCCGAATGTTTTGAGAAAGGCAATATCACGGACGAAGCGATCAAGCTCTACCTCGAATTGAAAAATCATGAAAAAGTGGGCGATCTTTACCTGAAAATCAACGAAAGAAGCCTCGCCTACCGCTTTTATGAACAAAGCGTCACGGAATCCAAGTCGCAGAATAAATATGTGCACGCTTCGCTGATTTACCGCAACAAGATGAATGATTCGCCCAAGGCTAGGGAAACCCTCCTCGAAGGCTGGAATGGCGGCCATGAGCCCGGGCCCTGCCTGGAACATTATTTCAATGCCTTTGATGACCGGACTGAGAAAAAAATCGCCATTGATTACATCTACGGGCACAAAACGGCTAAACACCAACGGAAAATTTTCCTGGATGTGATCGAAAAGGAGCATCGGAAACAGGATGAACTGGCCCCGCACCTGCGTGAAATTGCCTACGAAATCATTGCCGCCGAAGCGCATCAGAACCCTTCGGTGCTTGAAAGCCTGAAGCGTTTTAATCCACTGGATAAGGAAATCAGTAAGGATACATCGCGTTTCCGCTCAAAGCGAAAATGAATTGTTTTTCCGTGGATGGCTCAGATTACACGAATTTTGATTTAAACATATAAGGCATGTAAGTTTTTTTGAAGAAAATTAAAAATATTTAGCAAATAAACTATTGATATTTAGTAAATTAAATTTTTAACCGAAATAAAAGTGTAAAAAATACACTTTAAAATTTGTTTATTTGAAAATCACACTTATCTTTGTGTTGTTTTTACACTTAGAATGAGTTCAAAAAATAAATACTGTTACGAATACGAACGCCCGGCACTGGCAACCGACTGTGTGATTTTCGGTTTTGACGGCGGTGAGCTGAAACTGCTTTTACTGAAACGCGAGAAAGAACCTTTTCAGAATACCTGGGCTTTACCGGGCGGTTTTGTTTACATGCAGGAAACGACCGAAGAAGCGGCTAAACGCCTCTTATCCGAAAAAACCGGGGTACATGGGGTTTACATTGAGCAGCTCTTTACCTTCAGTGAAACCGGCCGCGACCCGCGCGAACGCATTGTCTCCGTTACCTATTATGCCCTCGTCAATAAAAGCCAGGTGGAATTGCTTGCCGGCCGCGACACGGTGGAAGCAAGCTGGTTCCGGGTTTCCGAAATTCCTGAACTGGGCTTTGACCACCGGGAGATTGTCCGCATGGCGGTGGAACGCCTGAAAGGAAAGGTCCGCTACCAGCCGGTTGGCTTTGAGCTGCTGGACGAAAAATTTACCCTTTCCCAATTACAGGTTTTGTATGAAGCCATTCTCGGAAGCAGCATTGATAAACGGAATTTCCGTAAAAAAATCCTGGGGATGGGCCTGCTGGAGCAATTGGACGAAAAGGAGCAAAACGTTGCCCGGAAAGCTGCTTTCTACTACCGTTTTGACAACAAAGCTTATGCAGAACTAACGCGCAAGGGCTTTCATTTTGAATTATAAAATACACGATATGCAAACGATCAATCTCTTTGAGAACAGTGACATCCTGGAAATGAAAAAATTTGCCGGGGGCGAATGCCACATCCGTTTTTCGAAACAATTTTCAGAAAACGACCGGGTCCGGCTGAACACGCGGCTGAATTCATCCGACGAGCTGCTAACACTCTGCCTCGCCGTGGATGCGCTACGCAACATGGGAGTAAGTTACATTGAAGCGTTTATTCCTTATGTTCCCTATGCGCGCCAGGACCGTGTAATGACGCCCGGCGAACCGCTTTCAGTCAAGGTATTTGCCCGCATCATCAACCAGCTGGAATTGAACAGGGTGATTGTCTTCGATGCGCACAGCGACGTCTCCCCTGCCCTGATCGACCGCTGCGTCAATATCACCAACCATGACATGGTAGCCACCTTACTCAAGGAACTGGATTTGAAGGATTATGTCCTGGTTTCACCGGACCTCGGCGCTTACAAGAAGATAGACAAGTTAGCCCAAAAACTGGGGTATACGGGTGAAATTGTTACCGGAATCAAAATCCGCGACCTGGTCACGGGCAATATCGTGAAAAGCGATGTGAACGCAACCGACCTTCAAGGAAAAAGC
>CBINGV010000294.1:0-4593 GCA_966250255.1 uncultured Flavobacteriales bacterium
GGTTTTAAATTCATTTCTTACGCCGTATGGTGGATCCGCCAATCCATTCTCCAGGCCCTGGCCGAACAGGCGCGTATCGTGCGTTTGCCGCTCAACAAAATCGGTACGATCAACAAGATCAACCGGGCTTATTCCGAGCTGGAGCAAAAATTCGAGCGTCCGCCATCTTCCGATGAACTGGCCGAATTCCTGGATGTTTCCATCGACGACATCAAACAATCGCTCTCCAACAGCGGCCGCCACGTTTCCATGGATGCACCGCTCAACGACAGCGAGGAGAATTCCTCCAGCATGTACGACGTTTTGCCGAATGATTTCATGAACAGCCCGGAAAATGAGCTGGTGCGCGAATCCCTCCGCAAGGACATCGAACGTTCCCTTTCCACCCTCACCCTGCGGGAAGGCGAAGTTGTTCGTTTGTATTATGGCCTAAACGGGAAATATCCGCTCACACTCGAAGAAATCGGGGAGCAATTCGACCTCACACGCGAACGCGTACGACAAATTAAAGAAAAAGCAATCCGGCGCCTGAAACATACTTCCCGCAGCCGCATGCTGAAATCATACCTCGGTTAGGCGGGATCCACATCCACCACCAGTCTTACTGACTTATTGGAAGGAGTGCTAAAGAAGACATCAATCAGTTCTTCAAGGCGCTCCTTCACTTTTTGGGGCGATACCTCCCGCTCAATTTTGAGGGTCACCTGTTTTAGGTATAAATTATTGATCTTCTGAATCACCGGGAATTCCGGTCCGAGGACACGTTCTTTAAAAACCCCGAATAAAAGCTCAGCGAAGCTTTTGGCGGCCAGGTTCAGCTCGTTTTCATTTTTGGCTTTAAGCGTAAAGCGGATCATTTTGTAAAAAGGCGGGTAAAAGAAATTCTTCCGCTCCAGGATCTCGTTTTCGTAAAAATCCGTGTAATTGTGCTCAATCACCTTTTGAATCACCCAGTTTTCGGGCTCACGCGTCTGGATAATTACCTTTCCGCGTTTTTTACGTCTCCCGGCTCGTCCCGCAACCTGGGTCATCAGCTGGAAACTGCGTTCAAAAGCCCGGAAATCCGGCCGGCGCAGCATCATGTCCGCATCGAGTATCCCCACGAGGCTCACCTTATCAAAATCAAGCCCTTTGGATACCATCTGCGTCCCGATCAGGATGTCGATCCGTCCCTGCTCAAAATCCGAAATAATCTGCTGGTAGGCATTTTTCGAACGCGTGGAATCGAGGTCCATTCGCCCGATCGTATGATTCGGAAACAGCAAGGCCAGGTCGTCTTCTACCTTTTCCGTTCCGAAACCCAGCATGCGCAGGCGATTGCTTCCGCAGGAATGACAGGTCCCGATCGGCGGGCTCGTGTAACCGCAATAATGACATTTCAGGGAATTGGAATGTTTGTGATAGGTCAGCGACACGTCGCAGCTTTTGCATTTCGGCACCCAGGCACAAACTTCACAGGTCCAGAGCGGTGTAAAACCACGGCGGTTCTGGAATAAAATCACCTGCTCATCCTGTTCAAGCGCTTCTTTAACCTGTTCGAGCAACATGGAACTGAAATGTTCCTGCATTGTTTTTTGCCTGGCTTCTTTTTTTACATCGGCGATCAGGATTTCCGGCAGCATAATTCCGCCAAAACGCTTGTGCATTTCCACCAGGCCAAAACGGCCGCTTTTTGCATTGTAATAACTTTCTATCGCCGGCGTGGCCGAACCGAGCAAAACTTTTGCCCCGAAGAATTTCGCCAGGACCAGCGAAGCATCCCGGGCATTGTAGCGCGGTGACGGATCGTATTGTTTGAAGGAGGACTCATGCTCTTCATCCACGATTACCAGCCCCAAATCCTGAAAAGGCAGAAAAATAGAAGAGCGGGCACCCAAAATGATACGAAAACGCTCCGGATGATTTGTCAAAACGTGGTTCCAGATTTCCACGCGCTCATTTTGGTTGAACTTCGAATGATAAACCCCGATCAGGTCGCCGAAATAAGCCGATAGCCGCTGGATCAGCTGGGTCGTCAGGGCAATTTCAGGCAAAAGAAACAAGACCTGCTTGCCCTGGCGGATTTGCTCTTCGATCAGCTCAACATATACTTCGGTTTTACCCGAACCGGTAACTCCATGGAGCAAACAGCAGTCCTTTTCACGGAAAACTTCCCGGATCTCGCCCAGGGCCTGGTGCTGAAAATCAGATAATTCTTTCCGTTCGAGCAGCTCTTTCCCGGATTCCTTAAACCGGTCCACCTGCAGGCGGCGGGATTCCAGGATGCCGTTTTTTTCGAGCGAATTCAATGCTGAATTGGAAAGTTCCAGTTCCAGCAAGTCCTTTTTGGCCACAAAACTTTCGGCAAAACTCCCGGTGTCAACCCGCTGTAGCATGGCCATAATGATCTTAAACTGTTTTTCCTTTTGTTTCTGTTTCTCGAAACGGTCAATTAGCTCATTCAGGGTTTCTTCGTCGTGGTAAGCTTCCGTAAAACGATAAAAAATACCGGTTTTGGCCACGTATTTGTAACTCAGCTCTTCCTGCGAAATAACGACTTGCAGGTCGATCAATTCTTTGACTACAGGCTGAATGGTCTTGATCCCGAGCAGATCGGAAATTTCTTTCAAATCAAGAATTTCCCGCACTTCAAGCGCTTCCACCACCTGGAACTGGCGATCAGAAAGTTTGGAGGTATCTCCATCAAAATCGGGATGCAGTGCAATTTTTGTTTCAGAGGCCAATTTGAAATTGGAAGGCAAAGCCGCATTCATCACATCGCCGATCGGCGCCATGTAATAGGACGATATCCATTTCCAGAACTGGTACTGTTTCCCGGTAACAACCGGGTATTCATCCAGCAGGTATTCCAGGTATTTGGCCTGGTATGTTGCCGGCGGCTGTTCATGAACTTTGCTTACGATCGCCGTATAGAGCCTGGCTTTCCCGAACGGAACAACAACGCGCATGCCCGGCTGGATGAAGCCATTCATCTCGAAGGGACCACGGTAAGTAAATTCGTTTTTTACGGCCAGGGGCACAATAACGTCAACAAATAACGTCTTGCGTTCATTCATACCGTAAAATTAAGAACTTCGTCCGCAGAATCGCAGCTTGTTGAAAACTTAATTGCAGAAATACGATTTGTTTACATCCACCGGGTTGTCGCTGCAAAACAGGAGCCCGCCGGTAATTTGCCCGCTACACAATTCCTTCATGGACGGGTTGTTGAGGCAGTTTACGTAGCTCACACCTGTACCGCTCGGGTCAAGGTATTTGGGCTTATAACGGGAAAGCGCATAACGGGAGGCAAAAATCCCCACCACACGCATTTCGTTGGTCACCGTCAGGTTGGTGTAAGACGGCTTACTTTGCGCGAGGCTTGATGACGGCTCACTCAGGAGCAGGTATTTTTGCAGGTCGTTACTCGCACCGTTAACGCGGATGGTAATTCCCTTCAGCAGTCGACGCGTGATGGACGGATCATCCGTTGCATTGGCTGCAATCAGCTCATAAAAGGCCTGGCCGTTGGCACCCGCGCTCATTTGGGATTTGATGTCTTCTTCGAATTCGGAGATTTTCCAGGTAAATTTTGGTGTATTCAACAAGACCCCGTTGTTGTATTCTTCGAATTCCACATCGAGGAATACTTCAATTTTTTTGGCGCTGCCAGTCGCAATATTGATCAGGCTGGAAGCATAGCCATATTCTTCAATATTGTCTGTTGCAAAGTTGAAGGGAATGTTTTCGGTTGGACTGATGATGCTCATACCGCCCACCAGTGAAGTTTCGCCATGTACGGTAAATTCGCCGTCATTGATTACCGCTTCAAGTTGGTAGTGTACATTATCGGCCGTACTGAGCGGAGCTGTACTGCTTGTTTTGAAATAGTATAATTTTTGTTCCGGTGAATAGAAAGCGCCTGGCTCTTTGTTGGTGATAACCGTATCGGAAAGCTCCCAGCTGCGGCTCTCGCCCGAACCGACAAATTCCGTAATGGTAATCTCCACCTTTTCAAAATAAGATGAATCGGGATGCATCGCCGTTTGAGTCATATCCCCCCCACCATAAAAAGCTTTATTGAGCTTTACGTAGTGGATCGAATCCGATGCATTCAGAATACAGTAAACCACAGCTGTTTGTTTTCCGTCGGTACTCGGCTTGATCTCTTCCGAGCAGGCGCTTACCAAAATGAGTGACAGGGCTGTGATACTGAATGCAATCGATTTGAATAATTTCATAATGATGTATAGTTTAATGGTCAAAATTACATATAAATTCCCAATCCGGCTTAACCGTTTAGTCAAGTTCTGAAGCCCTTCAATCAAAAATCAGGCTGTTTCAGGAAAACTTACTTCACGCGGTTCAGTCCCATGGTTTTAAGCATCCATTTCGGGAGGTGCTTTTCGGGGTTTCGCTGCTTGAGGTTGATGTACCAGCCCAGTTTTTTCAGGATGGGCACTTTGTGGGTTTCCACGAACTCGATCAGCGTCCCGTCCGGATCCTCGATGTAGCTGAAGCGTCCGCCTGCCTCGCCCATATCAAAGGTATCGCCGGAATCTACAGTAAATGGGTGCCCCATAGCTTCCGCTTCTTTTTTCAGGGCTCCCATAC
>CBINGV010000295.1:0-4585 GCA_966250255.1 uncultured Flavobacteriales bacterium
AAGCGTATACGAATCGCAAGCCGTCACATCGGATGGATTGTCGGCTACCGGTGAAGCGATCAGGGTGATCGTAAAGCTCTTTTCGTCTGTACAGTTTGGAGTGGTTCCTGTTTCAGCATACACATACATCGTCATATCACTGCTGATCACATTACCGGCTGTGTAAGCCGTTCCTGTTCCGCCAGGAGCGCTGAAATAGTTACCCACTGTCAGCGCCGGAAGCGTATAAGAATCACAAACCGTTACATCGGCAGGATCGTCTGCTATTGGGATGGCGTTAACCGTTACTGTTACATCCTGGGACGTATAGCAATTATTGGCAATCACCTGGTAAGCGTAAACCACGTTCACCGGCGAGCTGGTCGTATTGTCCAAAGCTTCCGAAGGATTGGAGCTTTGCGGCGCGGTTACGGCTGCGTTCGAAATTCCCGCAACTGCGGCACGTGTCCACTTGAATGAAGCTCCCGAAGCATCGGAAGTCGGCGTATAAGAGAATGTAGAGCCGTCACAGATACTCGCTGTTGTTGCACTGGAAAGTACCGGGGTCAATTTTACCGTCAGGTTCAGATCATCAATTTTCCAGTTAACCGTTCCTGTAACCGGGCTTCCGCTACCATTGTGCCCGTAAATACGGAAAGTAACCGCTGTTCCTTCATTGCCTGTAAAAGACGTAGCTGCTGTTTTTAAAGCCCAGCTAGAGTTATTTGCAATGCTACCCGTAGCAAGATCCCCAGCATAAGCATCCATGCTGCTGCGCAGCGTAAAAGCCTGGGCACCGGTACCGGTTGACCGTGTACCGAAGCTGATATTGGAAAGCTCTACCGCGTATCCATCTGCCGGGGTAAGCGTAAATTCAAAATAAGAAGAGGTTGACGTATTTAAAGCTCCGATAAAGGCAGCAATTCCAGCATTATTTGTACCACTTGCACCGGCATAACCGCTCGAAACAGTGGATGAACTGATAAACGTGGAAGCACCGTTACTATTTCCTTGTGAAAGGGCTGAAACCGTCAGGTTTGGTATCGTTGCACTGGAAGGGGAGCTTGAAGTGAAATCCCAGCTAACAGTCTGGTCCGCACAAGCTGCTGCTGTAATGCTCGCTGTAATACCCGGCTGGGTCAGTGAGTAGTTTCCTGCTGCGCTTCCCGTCAGGGCCACAGTTACCGCAATATTGTCGCCTACGGTGCTTTGGGCAAAAGTACCCGCAGTTGAAACGGATACGTTTCCGTTATCCGCCGTTTCAACACCGCTGAGCGTACCACCGGAAACCGTAGCCGCCGTTGTTCCGTCATATGCTTTATCGGAAGCGCTTACGCCGCTTACTGTGATGGTCTTCTCGCTAATGTTCGCCGTCAATACCGGTGCCGTCAAACTATAGTTGGAAGCCGCTGTACCGGAAATGCTGTAACCGCTAACATTTACATTAATCCCGTTAGCGACATTCGCACTGGTGAAAGTACCAGCTGGTGTCCCGT
The DNA here is from genome assembly GCA_966250255.1 of uncultured Flavobacteriales bacterium. Taxonomy (GTDB): domain Bacteria; phylum Bacteroidota; class Bacteroidia; order Flavobacteriales_D; family Crocinitomicaceae; genus M2408. The sequence continues at coordinate 1,476 of CBINGV010000295.1, forward strand.
CGAGACTTACATTGGCTTCTTCACCCGAAACAACGCCGTTCAGGCTTCCTGTTCCGGAAATCGTAGCCGCCGTAGTCGCATCGTATGTTTTGTTATCAGCCGCCAGGCCACTTACGGTGAGTGCTTTTACTGTAATATTGCCCGTTAAGCCGCTTGGCTGGCTAAAGTCATAGTTCCCGGAAGCTGTTCCTGAAATGGAATAACCGCTTACAGAAACACTGATCCCGTTGTTTACATTGGCATCCGCAAACGTAGCAGAACCGCTCCCGTTTAAGCTCACATCGGATTCGTCACCGCTGACAAGTCCGCTGAGTGAAGCTGTTCCGCTGATGCTGGCCGTTGTTCCCCCATCGTAAGGTTTATTGGAAATCGAAATACCGCCAACCGTAAGGGCTTTTGCTGTAATATCGGCCGTTAAGCCGGTAGGCTGCGTTAAGCTGTAATTGGCTGCATCCGCACCGCTAAGACTCAAACTTGCTGTTACACCGATCCCATTCGCTACGTTTGCGTCGGCAAAGGTACCGCCGCCCGCAAGCGTTACATCATCTCCGCCAACAATACCAACGAGGCTTGCGCCGCTGATCGTGGCAGTCGTATTCCGGTTGTATTCTTTATCATCAGCCGTTGCACCGCTAACCGTGAGGTTTTTGGGATCAACCGTTAAGTTTTGGTCTACATCAGGGGCTGGTTGGTAAGTCCCGTCGCCCGTCTGGGAAGCCGTAATAGTGGTTGTTCCCGCACCAACGATCGTTACCGTGTTGCCGGAAACGGTCGCTACAGCTGTATTCGAGCTGGCATAAGAAACCGTCAACCCGGAAGAGGCAGTGGCCGTCAGGTTGAAATCCGCATCGCCGTAAGTCACATTCGAAAGCGTTCCGAAAGTGATGGTTTGCGGTGTTCCGCTGGCTGCATTCACCGTTAAATTCTGATCGACGCTCGTTGCAGCGCTGTAGTTGGTATTACCCGCCTGCGAAGCCGTGATCGTGGTTGTTCCGGCACCAACGATTGTAACCGTGTTGCCGGAAACGGTCGCAACTCCCGTGTTGGAGCTCGAATAGCTGACCGTTAAGCCCGAAGAGGCAGTGGCCGTCAGGTTAAAGTCCGGATCGAATTCATCCACATCCGAAAGCGGCCCGAAAGTAATCGTTTGCGAAGCCTGGTTCACCGTGGATGAAACCGTGGCTACATTGACAGTAGTTGCGCCGGTTGAGCTACAGGTGATATTGCCCGAATAAGTTCCTGCATCGGTTGCAGCTGCCAGGCGCACATAAATTGTGGTAGAGTTAACCGTTCCAGAACTTGGTGTCAGGGTAACGGTGGGACCAAAACCGGAACCGGCTGTAGTGGATACTTCAAAACCTGCAGGCGGTGTTACCGTAATATCTCCGCCTAGGCTCACACCAACAACATCAAATGAAGTGTTGGAAGAAGCTGTCCCATAAGTTGTTGTTAAAGCGGAAAGGCTTCCGGTAGTTGCGATGTGTCGCAATGAATTGGAATATTCAAGGTCGTCTACATACAGATTAGCCAAATTGGAGGCACTGCTTTCAGCAAAAAAACCGAAACCACTGAGGTTGGTTCCTGCAGCAAGTGTATTTGCCCGGGCACCATCATCCACAACTTTCACCCCATCAACCCATAAATCCCAGGTCTGGGTTGCCAGTGTTTGCACTCCACCCCTGTAATAGGAAACAGTTGTACTTCCATTGTTTCCATAAACCTCGATCGTATGGTCACTGTCTTTCACAAAACCATGGGAAGAAATAGTCGTATTCGATCCAATATTTCTTCTGACAACCGATGTGATAGCACCGGCCGAATAAGCAATCGTAAAACTGGCCAGGGAATTCGCATAATGCGATGTATACCCCTGGTTATCATTAGCCATCGTATTAATCCCAAGACTAAAATTCAGGTTACCTGTGCCGCTTGACGTCGTTCTGAATTTAGTTTTCACATAAGCAACCGTTGAGGGACTGTTCCAGTCATAAACCCCAAATTTATTGGTTGCCGTACTGGTTGCCGCATTGATTTGGGTTTCAGAAGCTGTCCCCAGGGAAGTTCCCGGGTTTACCAATGCGACTGAACCTCCCGCCGCTCCGACTCTAACGCGGTAAGTACCTCCGCCTGATGGCGTTGAAGGAAAAAGGTCGGTTTTACCGCTTCCTGCATTCGCATTATTGGCTGTTCCGGTACCGGTACCGAAATCATAGGTCCACGGCTGAGCATGCAACAGCTGGAAAAAAATACTGACAGTGAATAGAATAAAGATTTTTTTCATCTGGTATGATTTAAATTAGTGCAAAATTACGGATTTAGCAAATACAACAACAGAATTAGAGTTCAATTGTTCATGATTTAATAAATTGTTAATAAGTCAACTATCTTGTTTTAAGACGATAAAACCCCTTCACAGTTCAGGAGAAGGGGTTTGTCGCTTGATTTCTTCAATTTATGCTTATCTGAACACAAGTACTTTTTGGGTCAGTACTTCATGGTTAAGCGTTCCGCTTACGAAGTAAACCCCGCTTTCGAGGCCTTCCACGCGTACCGACCAGTTATTTTCCTTCTTGATTTCAATGGTCCGGATCAACTGTCCAAGTTCATTTACAATTTTAAACTCTCCTTCCGCCGTTGACATCACGGTAAAATCGCCCTGGCTCGGATTCGGATAAACCTCCATGCTGAAGTCGCTCATGAGTTCGGTATCTACTGCATCCGCTTCCTCTTTGAGGGAAATAGCCGTCGAAGGACTGGTCACCATACAGCTCGGGCCATAACTGCTCCAGCTGCCGTTCACCTCGCTAGCCACACGTACGGAATAAGCGGTATTGATCGCCCAGCCTGCATATTGTGTGATGTAGAAATAGCGCGCCGAACGTTCAATCACCTGCGTGTTTCCGCCAGAACTTACTTCAAAGCGGTAGCGGGTGGCAAGATAGGTATTGTTCGCTGTAATTTTTTCCGTTGTGCTGCCCAGGGTCCCGTTACACTGGCTGGCCTGGATTTGGGTCGGTGCCGGAACGGATGGCGTCGTAACCTGGCAGCCGCTGCCGTAAAGGCCGAAAACACCGTTTACCGAATAAGCCACATGCAGCGTATAAGTTACC
>CBINGV010000296.1:0-4576 GCA_966250255.1 uncultured Flavobacteriales bacterium
TGTCACCGAAAGCAAAAAGTTGTGCTGCCGTTTGGCCAGCTCATGCTCTTTTTTGATCGAGCGGATGATGCGCCAAATCCCGAAAATCAGGATAAGAAAAAACACCAGGCCTTCCCCCACAATCATCCAGATGCTCTTGTTGACGGCTGCTTCTTCGTAACCGATTTCCTGCGTAAGCTGAATGATGTGATAGGCCCACCAGCTGAACTGAACGATGACGTAAGTTCCCAGCAGGTAAAAGAGGAATGTAGGCTGGCGCTTCAAGGTCTTATTCTTTCACAAAGCTGAAGTTCCGGCTGCCTTCGGCTGATACCATGCGCAGCAGGTAAACGCCGCTTTCGAAGCCGGCCAGAGACAAATCCTGTTCGTTCTGCGGATATTTGAGCTGCAGCAGCTTTTTACCGGAAACAGTATAGATTTCAATGGCCTCCAGCTCCTTTCCGGATACATGCAGGATGTCCTTCACGGGGTTCGGGTAAAGCGCAGCGGCTGTTTGTTTCAGACCGGTTAAAGAAGCCAGGTCTTCGAGCACAATGCGGTAGCCTTCGAACGTGTAGGGAACCGGTACCGGAAAACCGAAAATCAGCAGGTTGGCCGTAATGTGGATCGTAATGTGAAACGTGTCGGTTGCTTCACTGGTCCCGCTGATCTGTGCACAGCCGTTGGCACCACCGGCATACAGGCAGTTGCTGATGTTGCAGGCGTAAGTCATACCCGGAGGCAGGCCCACGACGCTATCCACGGTAAAATTCACGATCGTACTTCCCGTAAAAGCGGAGTCAATGTCGCCGGCATCGTTCGGAACTTTAAAATTCAGATCGGGTTGATAATAAAAATCCGTATACCCCACCGGGAAATTGGTCGTTGTGTCCGGCCAGGCCCCAAAGGTCGAGTCGGCATAATTGGCGCCCGGCGTGCATTGTGCTTGCAGGCTGGCTGTCAAAAGAAGGGCAAAAAAAGTTCCGAGTAAAGTTTTCATCATGTGCTGTGTTTGATCTGATGGTAAATTTAGAAAAATTTTTAGATTAAGTTGTTTTTCGAAGCTTCCGGGTTTTGGTTTCCCGCTGATCAGCGCAGATAACTTGCGCAGAGCTCGCTGATGTACCGACAGGGCCTGAATGCTTGTCCGGGAATAAGCAAGCAGGAAGAAAATAAATCCATTATTTTATGTACTTTAGGCGTTCAAAACAGCTGACATGCGCTTATTGATTTGTTTCATCTGCTTCCAGACGACTTATTTTGCCCAGGAAATCAAAGGAGCCGTATTTGATGCTTCCAATGCAACGCCGCTCTCCGGTGTGAAAATTACAGGTTCGGAAGGGCAGAAAGTCCTGAGCGGACCGGATGGCGCTTTTGCGGTCGCTTATCAGCAATTGCCACTTTTACTGATTTTTGAATACGAGTCTTTTGAGACCGATACCGTGAAAGTCAGCGCAAATACACTGCTCACCGTTTCCCTCAAAGCCAAAGTGTACGAAAAAGAAATGGTCGTGTTGACCTCCGCCCGGCGTGGACAACGCGTGGAAGAGGCGCCCGTTTCGCTCGAAGTCCTCAAACCGGAGCTGATCAATAACAAAGGAATTACCGATCTCGAACAGGCCGTGGACCAGAGCCCGGGCGTATATACCATGGACGGGCAGGTCAGCATCCGGGGCGGAAGCGGTTTCGCCTACGGTGCCGGAAGCCGGGTTTTGCTGCTCTGGAATGGGGTTCCGATGCTTTCAGCCGATGCCGGGGATACCAAATGGAATGTCATCCCGCTCGAAAGTGTGGCGCAGGTTGAAATCCTCAAAGGAGCTTCTTCGGTGCTTTACGGGAGCGGCGCCCTGAACGGGATTATTTCGTTGACCGAAAAAGAACCAACGATGAAAGGGGAAACCCGCGTCAAAATACAGCACGGCGTTTATGGCGATCCGAAGCGTGAAAGCCTGAAATACTGGCAGCGCAACCCAACTTTCCAGCTGCTGGATTTTTATACCGGGAAACAATACCGCCGCTTTGGCTATACTTTCTCACTGGCCGGGTTTACCAACAAGGGCTATCGCCAGGGGGAAACAGAGCAGCGTGTGCGTACTTCAGGCACTGTTTTCCTGCGCTTTCAAAAAGTCAAAAACCTGAAAGCCGGCATCGGCTACAATTTCCAGTACCAGAAAGCCGGCAATTTCATCATCTGGGAAAGCGACTCACTGGCTTACACGCCAAACGGGGGCGCTGATACCTCGAAGGCGGAGTCAACCCTGGCCTACATCCGCGGAATCCGGCTGAGCGTTGACCCTTACCTGAAATACATCGATAAAAAACAAAACCTGCATGCCCTGAAAACCCGGCTTTTCCTGGTGGATAACAGCAATTACAACAACCTGGCGCAAAATTCCCTGTCCAAAGTCTGGTATGCCGATTACCAGTTCCAGAAAAAATGGGAAAGGGGGCATGTTTTGACTGTTGGAACGTCTTTTACGCAAAACCGGGTAGAATCGTCCCTGTATGGCAACCATCACAGCGAAAATGCAGCCTTGTATACACAATACGAGAAAAAATGGAAAAAACTTTACCTGACTTCGGGCCTGCGCTTCGAATACTTTGAGCAGGACGGAAAACGCGGCGATTCGGATTTTTATTTCGGGAAAGATTCCAGCAAAATTCCGGTGTTCCCTGTGCTCAGACTGGGCGCAAATTACGAACTGTTCAAATATACTTTCCTGCGGGCTTCTTACGGGCAGGGTGTTCGTTATCCATCCGTTGCTGAACGCTATACGCAGACTTCGGTGGGAAGCCTGAATATTTTCCCGAATCCCTTATTGCAGCGCGAAGTAGGCTGGGCAGCTGAAATCGGCGTGAAACAAGGCGTAAAAATCAGCAATTGGAAAGGTTTTATCGACGTGGCGGGTTTCATCAACGAATACGAAAACATGATGGAATTTGCTTTTGGCTTCTACTTACCCGACAGCATTCCGCCGAGTATCAACCCGGCTGATCCGGGCTTTATCCCGAAATGGTTCGGCTTCAAGGCACAGAATGCAGAACGGGCGCGGATTACAGGGGTGGAATTCTCCTTCAATTGCGAGGGCAAAATCCGGAATGTGGGCCTGACAGCTTTGATCGGCTATACTTACATGAACCCGATCAGCCTGAACCGCGATTCGGCTTACCGTGCTACCTTTTCCGACACAAGCACCAATATGCTCAAGTACCGTTTCCGTCACCTGGCCAAAGCTGATGTAGAAGCCAAATGGAAAAAATGGAGCCTGGGCGCCTCGTTCCGTTATGCCAGTTTCATGCAGAACATTGATGTGATTTTTGTGACCAAAAGCGCCGGTGTGGAAATCCTGCCGGGACTGAAAAAATACCGCGAAGAACATAACAAAGGCGTACCGGTATTTGATGCGCGCCTGGGTTATGAGCTCGGACAAAAAATCCGCCTGGGTTTCATCGTCAACAACTTCCTCAACGCGGAATACATGTCCCGCCCCGGAGATATTCAGCCGCCGCGCTCCTTCCTGGTACAAGTCCAGCTGAAGTTTTGATTGATAGCCACGAATTATTATTCCACACCTATAATCCGGTAACTCTGCTTCCCGAAGGAAACCGTTTCCCCGGTTTTTTTTCCGGCGAATAATTTGAAAAGCGGTGCCAGCGTTCCTACGCAGAAAACATCCTGACCCTCAAACGCGATTTTCCCCAGGGCGATCCCGAGGAAAAAAAGGCCCTGGTCGGTGTGGACAAGCGAGCCTGATGCCGTTAACTTTCCGCCCGAAAAATTAAGCTTGCTGAAAGCCAGGATCGTTTCTTCCGCTTCCCGGATGATTTTACCGGCCTGTTCCAGCTCGAGCTGCACCATGGCGCGCCCGGTTTCGTGCTTGTCGCCGGCGGTAGATTTACCTTCGCTTTCCAGCGATTCGCGGATGCTGTCGAAATTGGTTTTGGCGCTTTGAAGTTTATCTGCCAGCAGCTGCCGGATGTGCGTAACGAGTTTTTCCTTCATCTCAGAACAGGCTTCCTTGTGAATCATCCTTCGTTTTGCTTTTCGGTGTTACGGCCTCCGGTTTTTGCGGAATGTGAAGTTCCAGGCCAAATTCTTTATTGAGCGCTTCAATGAAATAAGCCGAAAGTAAAGGCGATTCCAGCTCGTGGTTTTGGTGGACGAAAAAATAAAGGTTTTCCAACCCGTGTTTTTTCCAGAGGGCAATGCGTTCAATCCAGGGGTCCAGCCGGTCGTAATCGCTGGGGTGGTTGGCGCCGACGTAACGCACAAAGGCTGTTTTCGAAGTCATGCGCATATGCATGATGTCGCGCCGCCCGGCCGTGTCGACAAGCACGTTGGTGATGTTATTTTTCTTAAAAAGGGCCGAAACCCGGTCAAAATCCGCTTGTGATTGGAACCACTCCGTATTCCTCAGCTCAATGGCAAGCGGCGTGTTTTTCGGGAATTCGAGCACAAATTTCTCGAGCTTGTCATAATCTTTCGGTTTGAAATTATCGTGCATCTGCAGGAAAACCATGCCCAGCTTTTCTTCCAGGCCGCTGACCGAATGGCAAAAATCCTCTGTTTGCGTGCGGACATCATTGAGGCGCTTTA
>CBINGV010000297.1:0-4574 GCA_966250255.1 uncultured Flavobacteriales bacterium
GCAAAAAGTCGGCCTGGTACTTAGCGGTGGCGGCGCATCGGGTTTTGCCCATATCGGCGTATTAAAGGCCCTCGAAGAGAACAACATTCCCATTGATTACATTACCGGAACTTCCGCCGGCGCCCTGATCGGCTCCATGTATGCCAGCGGTTACTCGCCCTGGGAAATTGAGCAGTTTGTCCTAAGTGAGCGCTTCCAGCACATGACGCAGGGAACTCTCGAAAAAAAGCAGGAGTTTTTCTTTTTTGAAAACGACAACGACGCCAGTATCGTCGAAATTCCTTTTGCCAAAGACAGTATCCTGAAAAAATCCCTGCCCACGAATTTCATTTCGTCGGTGCTGCTCGACTACGAGATGATGCGCCTGCTTGGTACCACAAGCGCCACTTACCACGATAATTTCGACAGTCTTTTTGTGCCCTTCCGATGCGTGGCCTCCGACATTGTCAACAAGGAATCGGTGGTTTTTTCGAATGGAAAATTGAACCTGGCCGTACGCGCCAGCATGACTTATCCTTTTTTTATCAGTCCCGTGGAAATCGACGGTAAATTATTGTTCGACGGCGGTTTGTACAACAACTTCCCGCTGGATGTGATGTACCACAATTTTAATGCGGATTTCATCATCGGGAGCAACGTGACCTCAAACGCCTCCAAGCCCAGCGAAGATGACCTGATGAGCCAGATCGTCAACATGCTCGTTTCCCACTCCAATTTTGACCTTCCCTGTGAAAACGGGATTATTGTACAGCCGAATGTTGATCTCAACACCTTCCAGTTTAACGACGTGCAGCAAGCCATCCAGCAGGGCTACGAATCAACCCTGAAAATGATGGACTCCATCCGCATGCAGATCGAAAAGCGCAGGAGTCGCGAAGAACTGGTACAGAAACGTCTTGCTTTCCAGCAAAAGATCCTGCCGCTGCGTATCAACAAAGTAAACACCTTCAGCAAAAAACACCGCGACGTGAGCTTTGTCCGGAATTCCATTTCAAAAAACACCAAAGGACGGGTCCTGGATGAACGCAAGCTGACAAAACGTTATTTCCGGACAGCCAATTTTGAGCAGGTTGACAACCTCTACCCGTCGCTGACCCGCGCAGACAGCTTGTATAACCTCGACATTTATGTCAAACAGGCCAAAGAATTCAAATTCGAAACGGGCGGCCATTTTTCATCCCGCCCGGTGAATACGGGCTACATCGGGCTTTCCTACCTTTCGGTGAAAAAACACGCCTTCAAGCTCAAAGCCGAATCCTACTTCGGGCGTTTTTACGGCTCCATCAAAACAACGCTGGATTATACCATTCCGAATTATTACCCGATTTCGGCCCAGCCGTATTTCGTGATGAACCGCTGGGATTATTTCCGGAGCGCCGCCACCTTCTTCGAAGATGTAAAACCGTCCTTCCTGATCCAGAACGAAATCTATTACGGCCTGAATTTCAAAACGCCGGTGGGCAACACCGGAAAAAGCGTGTTCGATGCCCGGATTTTTGAGCTCGACGATTCCTATTACCAAACCAAGAATTTCACCAGCAAGGATACCGCCGATCTCACCATTTTCAAAGGAAACCAAGTGAGCTGGAGCATCGAGTTCAATACCCTCAACAAAAAACAGTTTGCCAACAAAGGAAGCCTTTTTCACCTCAAATTGCGCTATGTAAACGGGAAGGAACGCAGTATTTCGGGTTCCACCTCCGAAATCAAATACGATGAAACAAAAGCCCATCAGTGGGTCCAGGCCAACCTCGAAATCCAGGACTATATTTTCAGCCGGCGCTATTTCCACCTTGGCCTCCATGGCAAAATGACCATGAACAGCCAATCACTTTTTAAAAATTATACGGCAACACTGCTCAACACGACCGAATTTGCACCCCTTCCCGATTTGTATACCTTTTTCCTGGCGGAATATCGCGCCCCGCAGCACATGGGACTGGGGGCAAACCTCGTCTTTACTTTTTTCAAAAATTTCGACCTGCGTTTTGATTCCTATTATTTCCAGCCCTTCAAAAAGCTCGTGAGTTTCGACGACGGCAGCTTCGGTTATTCCAGTATTTTCAAGGGAGAAGTATTCCTGCATTCACTTTCGGGAATTTACCATAGCCCGATCGGCCCGCTGCGCGCCACCTTGAATTATTTCCCGAAGCAGGAAGAAAAACTGCATTTCCAGTTTAGCTACGGCTACATTTTATTTAATGAACGGGCCATCCGTTGATAACTCCCCGCAAAGGCCTTGAAAGCGAGCGCTTTTTTTTCTAACTTTGAAGAAAATTAAGACATGGGCTTTATCCTGGCATTTTTTCTTTCATTTTCAGCAAGTTGTACCAATCCGGACATCACGGAAAACTACGACCAGCTGTATATTTACACCTCACCGGACCGGAAGGCCGAGCAGAAACTGTATGTCCGCTTTACCGGGGAAGCTGAAATCGAATACAAAATCCTGCTGATCCGCGAGGATTGTAAAAACGAATGGTCGGGAACAGCCAAAAGCTCCGGCGGCGACGGGGAGATTGACGAGGATGCTGACGGAAACGCCTATATGGCAGTTGAGTATCGCATGGAAACCGAAGCCTATTTCCTGGGAATCCGCATTTCGGAAGACCGGGAAAAAGTCCAGTTGAGCTATGTCGCCAACTCACAAAAAGTATTCTGCCCGCCGGTGACCAACGAATTGATGTATTCCGAATAAGATGAAAATAGTTAACCGCGGTTTTATAATCATTAAACCCCGCCAGGCTTTCTGGGACTGGGCAAACCAATTTGAAGAAGAAGTGAGCTTTTCAGAAGCCGACGACTGTGAAGGCTCGGTTTACCTTATTGAAGAAGATTTCATGGATATTGAGCCCCTGCTGGAAAAGCATTTCAAAAAAATCATGAAAAACGAGCTGGCCGGTGTGGCCGACGAAGAAGATTTCCCGGAAAAAATCACCCTGGAGCTTTTCCTCGAATGGTTTCACATCGATTTTGGCTCAAGCGTATTTGATACCGAAAAATCCGATCTCAAAAGCGAAAAAACAGACTGATGCACATCAAATCCCTTTCCCTCATCAATTTCAAAAATTACCGCCAGGCTGAATTCAGCTTCGACGCGGGCGTGAATTGTTTTGTGGGAAAGAACGGTTCCGGGAAAACCAACATCCTGGACGCCGTGCATTACCTAAGCATGTGCCGTTCCTACCTCAACCCCGTCGATAAGCAGAATATCCGTTTCGGGGAACACTTTTTCGTAATCCAGGGCTGCTGGGAGCTGGAAGGCAGTGAAGCCGAAGTGTATTGCGGGGTAAAGGCCGGACACAAAAAAGTCATCAAAAAAAATAAACTGGAATACGATCGCCTGGCCGACCACATCGGTTTGTTTCCCAGCGTCATGATTTCACCTTACGACCGCGACCTGATCGCTGAAGGCAGTGAAGTAAGGCGCAAGTGGATGGACGGGATTATTTCGCAGTTTGACCGCTCCTACCTCGATTTGCTGATCCGCTATGGCAAAATCCTCGAACAGCGCAATGCCCTGCTGAAGCAGTTTTACGAAAACGGCTTTTTCCAGCGCGAAAGCATGGATGTGTGGGACGAGCAGCTGATCCCGGTGGGCGAAGAAATTTTCGAAAAACGCAAGCAATTTGTAGCGGATTTCCTACCGGTATTTAATGAATACTACAATTTCATCGGCGAGGAAGAAGAACAGGTCGAGATCGAATACAAGTCCCAGCTCTTCGAAGCGCCTTTCGCTACGCTGCTCGACAGCCACCGCCGCAAGGACGCGCAAAGCCAGTTCAGCACGGTGGGCACGCACAAAGACGACCTCGTATTCACGATCAAAAACAACCCGATTAAAAAATTCGGCTCACAAGGCCAGCAAAAGTCCTTTATCATCGCCTTACGCCTGGCCCAGTTCGACTGGCTCACCCGCCGCCTGAACAAAAAGCCCGTGTTGATGCTCGACGATATTTTTGATAAACTCGATGCCGGCCGCGTGGAAAAGCTCGTTTCCCTCGTTTCCCAAAACGTGTTCGGGCAGGTGCTGATCACCGATACCGACGTGGAACGCATTCGCCAGCTTTTCGAAGCGGTGGACGTGAAATACAACCTCTTCGAAGTCAACCTCCTTAATTCAACCGAAGAAGTCTATGGATGAACGCAAACGCACCTCGAATGAAACTTCGCTCGGCGATGCCATCAGCCAGATCCTCAAGGCCTACCGGCTGGACGGAAAGCTGAAGGAAATTGATGTCCTCTCCAAATGGGAAGAGCTCATGGGCCGCGCTGTTTTTCTTCGCACCAAAAACATTCAGATCAAACACAAAACGCTTTACCTCGAGATGGATTCCTCCGTCATGCGGGATGAATTACTGAACGGAAAATCGGTCATTATCCAGCGGATCAACACGGAAGCAGGCTTCGAGATGATCACGGATGTGTGGTTTGGGTAGTTGAGGGGCTCCTGGTTTATGCGTTAGGAGTTTCGGAGTTGATAAGTCAGGAGTTGCTGATCTGAAAGCCGGATCTGTCTTCATTCTTTAGCCTGGAAAATCAATCGTTGGATCGCCATAAATCCATTTTTCATT